>NZ_JAAHIG010000085.1:5589-28163 GCF_010692305.1 Moorena sp. SIO4G3
TTCGCCTTTATGTTGTCGAGATGTTGAACTATTACCCTCATATTGAGGATTACATTGACGGCTAAAATAACTTTTAATTAACCGCCAACGAGTAGAAAAATCTGCATCATTTTAAGGTAATGTCCAAGACAAACAGACAAAAAAAAGTTAGGAGAAATCAGCTCTTGTCGGGTGCGTTAATGAAGTGTAACGCACCGGTGAATGTCCGCGCGTGGGTACGCGAATAGTGTAGGTTGGGTTGAGGCAACAAAACCCAACAAACCGATGATATGACACAATAAAGGTAGTGACGTCGAGGAGAACCCCGTTGAGTACTCTAGATAAAGTATTAGAGGAAGCAATGACCCTTCCTGTAGAACAGCAAGAAATGCTAATCCAAATTCTTAAAAGCCGAATGGTTGAACAAAGACGACAGAAAATTGCGTTGGATGCAGAGATTTCCTTTGCCGAATTCCAAGCAGGTAAGCTAAAAATCCAAACAGCTACTGAAGCAATAGAAGAATTGCGAGAATGCTTCAATCATTCCAGTTTTACTGATGTATAAACTAGTTATTAGTAGCCAATTTAAAAGGTCACTGCGAAAATTTACTCGTCGTCATGTTAACTTACAAGGTAAAATAGAAAAAACGCTTCTAGCAATGGAGAATGATGTATTTGCAGCCAACTTAGGGACTCATAAGCTCACTGGAAAATTATCCGGTTTGCTCTCCTGTTCTTGTGGATATGATTGCCGCATTATTTTCTCCCTAAAAACGGATGAAGGGACTGGGGAAACAGTTATCCTCTTATTAGATATTGGCACTCATGAAGATGTTTATTAAGGTGATCGGATTCTTGTAGCGACTGTCTTGATTGTCAAGGGATTCTCGCCCAGTCGCTACTATGCGATCGCGCACTTCCCATTATCGGCACTCTAGGGATAAAGACAATCCTGCTGCTCAAGGTTTGATCGATCTTGCAGAAACCATTGCTCAATTCCAACAAACTAACCTTCAGTACGCCAACCGTATCATTCAAGTGCGAGCCTGATCTGGTAGGGTGGGCAAATCGGCATCATACCTGACGACATGATCAAATTCTCAAAATTTGCCCACCCTACCCCTATCTGACCAAGTACGGCCTGATGGTGTTTGGTGGGCAAATCGGCATCATACCTGACGACATGATCAAATTCTCAAAATTTGCCCACCCTACCCCTACTGTTGCTAGCTTCCCGATTCCCGACTCCCGATTCCCGACTCCCGATTCCCGATTCCCTAAATTGAGAACTGCTATAGTATTTTACTATTGTTGATTTCAAGATCAAACGTGAGAGTTTTACTCCTGTCTCCTCTGTTCACGAAATCCTATTGGTCTTTTGATAAAGCCATAGAACTGATCGGCTGCAAAGTCGCCCAACCCCCTATGGGTCTGATTACCGTAGCAGCTATTCTTCCTCAAACCTGGGAATTCCGCTTAGTAGACCGTAATGTTCGTTTAGAAACTGACGCTGACTGGGAATGGGCAGATGTGGTGATCGTTTCCGGTATGATCGTCCAGAAACCCGATCTGCTCCACCTGATTGGCAAGGGGAAAAGGCGGGGCAAATTGGTAGCCGTCGGTGGTCCCTATGTCACCTCTATAGCAGAGGAAGCTCAAGAAGCAGGAGTAGACTTTCTGATTTTAGATGAGGGTGAGATTACCCTACCGAGATTTGTTGAAGCACTGGCTCTGGGAGAAACTTCGGGAGTATTCCGTGCTCATGGCGAAAGGGCAGATGTCACCAAGACACCAATTCCCCGCTACGATTTACCAAAAAATTTGGGTAATCGCGCCCCGTCCTTACAGGACGGCTTTTTTTTGTTCGCAACTGAAGGCTCCTTTGGAGCATCTATGTATTGACAGTTTGATCGCACCGTGTTAAGATAAAAACATAACAAAAAAACAATTAATGTTCTAGATAAACATGATCTTGAATAAGTAGACAGTGTAAAAAACATGTTTTGAGATAATCATGTTGCACAATCAAGTCTAACGATTTGGACGTCTATGAAAGTCTAAGATAAAAAAAATGTTCATCTAGATTTGTTATCTAAATTTGTTAACTTAAATTTGTTAACTATTTTAGGTACGGTGGGGCACACCGGAACCCTGGTATTAAACCAAAACGCTTGGGGAGATTTGACCTCTACTCTTCTTGGCTCCGGCCTGGTTGAGCAAGTCGAGTCATTGAGCCAAGAATCCCCGCGTCTAATGACCGGGGAGTGTCAAAGCGAGATGTCGGTACAGTTTTCCCGTGGTTGTCCTTTCGAGTGCGAATTCTGTGACATCTCTGTGCGATATGGCCGTAAACCGCGCACCAAAACCCCTGCTCAAGTATTGGCTGAATTGGAAACCCTCTATAATCTGGGTTGGCGGCTTCCTGTATTTATAGTTGATGATAATTTTATTGGCAATAAACGCCATGTTAAGCTTCTGTTGCAGGAACTGGCTCCCTGGATGGCAGAGCATGGTTACCCCTTTCCTTTGTCCACAGAAGCTTCCTTGAATCTGGCCGAAGACGATGAACTGTTGGAGTTGATGATTGCTGCCAATTTTAGTTCAGTCTTTGTGGGAATTGAAACACCAGATACTGATAGCTTGACCCTGACCAAAAAACACCAAAACACCCGTCAACCCTTACGAGATGCGGTTGAGAAAATTAATCGGGCAGGTTTGCGAGTGATGGCTGGCTTTATTATTGGCTTGGATGGGGAAAAACCAGGAGCAGGCGATCGCATTATCAATTTTGTGGAAGCAACCGCCATTCCCCATCCTGTTTTTAGTATGTTACAAGCCTTGCCCAATACCGCCCTTTGGGATCGGCTCAAACAAGAGGGGCGTTTGCTAGAAGGCAATGAAGAAAATATCAATCAGACAACTCTGACCAATTTTATCCCCACTCGCCCGATCGAACAACTGGCTCAGGAATATGTCAGTTGTTTCTGGGAATTATATAAACCAGAATCCTATTTAGGCAGACTTTATCGGCACTACTTAAACATGAAGCCGAAATCCTATCACCCTAAATTAGTAATGCCAAAATTTATCTATTTGTGGGCACTGCTAATTATTATCTGGCGCAATGGCATTAAGCGCCAAACCCGCTTGCAATTCTGGGGTCAACTTTTTTCTATCCTCAGGCACAATCCTCAGGTATGGAAACGGTATCTTAGCGATCATGCCTATCTGGAACATTTCCTTGAATACCGCCAAATTGTCCATGATCAAATTCCAGCACAACTGGCTAAGTTTTTGGCAGCACTTGCTAACACTAGACCTCTTGCAGAAGTAGCGGGGGAAGTGTAGTTACTGTGGGAAGATGGGGAGATGGGGAGATGGGGAGATGGGGAGATGGGGAGATGGGGAGATGGGGAGATGGGGAGATGGGGAGTGAGATGATTGACTGGCGTGGAAACCACCAAGACCTCGCTACATATCTCTTTCCTACTCTTTCCGATCCCGATTCCCGACTCCCAATTCCCGATTCCCGACTCCCAATTCCCGATTCCCGATTCCCGATTCCCAATTCCCGATTCCCTCATGTCCTTTGATTCCTATAAGACTATTGGCGAAGTACTCCAAGAATTTACAATTACTGCTACTGAAGCCAATTATATCCTGGAAACTGACACTGTAATCAGAGAAGCGTTTAAAGAAGATTTAGAGTTTTGTCTTCGAGAATTTACCGTTGAAGAGTCAGAGTATGCTATTTGTGAGACGATTATTTTTCCGCTCTTGAAGGAAGTATACAGACAGTATCGAGATAAATTTACCTTATGGAGTCATAAAGCAATAACCTATGATCAACAGCTCACGGGAATACCGGATTATATTTTAGCAAAGCGGTCTCCCCTTGGGAAGCAAATCTTTGAAAAGCCCTATTTTGTAGCTGTAGAAGCCAAAAAGGATGATTTTATTAAGGGGTGGGGTCAATGTTTAGCAGAAATGGTGGCAATTCAAAAGATTAATGATCAATCTGAGCAAACTATATTTGGAATTGTTTCCAATGGTCAACTTTGGCAGTTTGGTAAACTCAAAGGTAATCTCTACACTAGAGAAATTAACAATTATACAATTTCTGATTTAGAGCGAGTGTATTCAGCAATTAATTATATATTCAGTCAATGTGAATTAGAACTAGAAAGTGATAAATAACTAAGTATGTAGTTATCAATTGACTTAATATCAGCCCCGAATCAGGATTTAATGAGACAATCTTTTCACAATCAAAATAGGGAGCAGGTCTTGCGTTGCAGAACAAAAGTACTATGTCCCATTAGCGCAAGCAATTACCCATGAGGGGGCTATAGATAATGTACAAATATAAATAAGTAAATGCTCCCCCGATTACCTATTACCCATTACCTATTACCCATTACCTATTACCCATTACCTATTACCCATTACCTATTACCCATTACCTATTACCCATGCCCCAGATAATTTACAAATGTTAGGCATTTGTGACATGCTCCCGAGAGGGGCTCTCACCTTCCCGGATATTTTGGTAGGACATTTGCCATCAGGGCGCTGGGTTGGGGGATTTGACTGGTGGCATCATGCTGGTGCAATAGCAAGGAAATTAGCACAATGCAACATTCTTAAGAAATAGTTTATACAAAATTGTCTCTCTAGGGAAGATAGTATTAATTAACACATTCGATCAAGGTAGTTCAGTATATCGTTGTCACCCTCATCTGCGTATCTGTTAATCTCCCACGGCAGCCATGATCTACGTCCCCAGCGGGCTATGGAACAATTGGCTGAGTTGCTGCGAATCCGACTAGCCTCTCAGGAGGCTAGGGCTAGACAGACTATCTCACCAAACATATCACCACAAAGCAACAGTGGTGACAGTGATCTGTTAACAGCTAACGGTCTTTCCAGTCAACCTTTAGGTGCGACCCGTGGCGAATTTAATTCGCCAAGGTCAAGCGCACCTTTGGTAGGTACAGCCACTTTAGAACTAGCTGATATACCCCTACATGAGCAAATTGTCCGATTTGCTCAGCTCGCTAAAGGGGCTGGCTGTAAGGAATTGAAACTATTGCCCCTATTTCTATTGCGGGGAGTACATGTCATGGAGGATATTCCTTGGCAAGTATCTCTAGCGCAACAGAACTTAGGTAGTGAAATTGTGATTCATCTACTGCCTCATTTGGGAGCTAATCCGGCTTTGGTGAGGCTGTTGACAAATCAATGGGCAAAGCTAGAGGGCGATGCCAAGATTTTGTTGTCCCATGGAACGAGCCGCCCTGGGGGTCAAGAAGAAACGGGGGCTGTAGCTAACCAGTTGGGGGCTGTGGCGTCCTACTGGTCAGTACAGCCGTCCCTTTGGGAGCAGGTCTCTATACTAACAGAGTCTGGTGCAAAAAGGATTGCCATTTTGGCATATTTTCTGTTTGAGGGAGGAATTACCGATGCGATCGCACAAATGTTACTGGAGATACAGCAGAAGTTCCCTCAAGTGCAGTTGAATCTCGGAAAACCGATTGGTGTGAGTGAGGCATTAGTGGATTTGATTATGGATGGGATTAGGCAGCAATGAACCACGAAGACATCAAGGACGTGAAGGTAGTGAGCAAGGCATGTTTGGGTAAAGTGTATTTGGTTGGGGCAGGTCCTGGAGATCCCGGATTGATGACCTTGAAGGGAAAGGGGTTATTAGAATTTGCAGATGTGGTAGTTTATGATGCCCTAGTCAGTCCGCAAGTGTTGAAGATGATTAATCCCCAGGCGGAACAGATTAATGCCGGAAAGCGCAGGGGTCGTCATTCGATGTTGCAGCAACAGACAACTGAGCTGTTGATTGAAAAGGCCCACTCTCATGCCGTGGTGGTACGGCTGAAAGGGGGAGACCCCTTTGTGTTTGGTCGTGGTGGTGAGGAAATGGGGGATTTGATCGCGGCAGGGGTGCCAGTGGAGGTGGTACCAGGGATAACTTCAGGAATTGCAGCACCAGCGTATCTGGGAATTCCATTGACCCATCGGGATTATAGTTCTTCCGTCACCTTTGTCACCGGTCATGAATCAGTGGGCAAGTATCGACCTCAGGTGAATTGGAATGCGATCGCAAATGGCTCAGAAACCATTGTGATTTATATGGGAGTTCATAATCTGCCTCGGATTGTGACCGAAGTGTGTGAAGCAGGATTGAATCCCCAAACACCAGTAGTGCTGATTCGCTGGGGCACACGACCTGACTCCGAACAGTTGGTTGGAACCTTAGAGACCATTGTGGCTCAGGTTGAGGAAACACAGTTTTCTGCTCCTGCGATCGCAGTCATTGGTAATGTGGTCAAGTTGCAACAGCTTGAAGGTTTTTCACCGTTGAAGATTGAAGGGGGTTGAAGGTTAACTGGTTGAAGGTTGAAGGTTGAAGGTTAAGCGGTTGTTCGCGTAGCGTGGCCTTTTGGCCAAGGTTGAAGGTTGTTCGCCTTTGGCGTTCGGTGTAGGGTAGGTTAACCGGTTTAAAGTTAACCGGCTGTAAGCTTCAACCTGTAACCTGTAACCTGTAACCTGTAACCTGTAACCTGTAACCTGTAACCTTCAACCTTCAACCTTCAACCTCTAACCTGTAACCTTCAACCTGTAACCTGTAACCTGTAACCTGTAACCTTCAACCTTCAACCTGTAACCTGTAGCCTTAAAACTCTAACCGAAGATAGTATCTTTGATCGCAACTTAGTGTGAGAGCCTAATAAAGTTACGATCAATAGACCAGTTTTAAACAAAATGGAAAACGATCATAAATCAACAGTGATCATTACAGGGGCCTCCTCGGGAGTTGGTTTGCAAGCCGCCAGAGCTCTTGCCCAAACCTGGGGATGGCATGTGGTTATGGCTTGTCGGAATCTTGATAAAGCGGAAAAAGCTGCTCAAGAGGTGGGAATACCAAAAGACAGCTATACAGCGCTATATATTGACTTAGCTAGTTTTGCCAGTGTCCGGCAGTTTGTGAATGCCTTCAGAGCAACCGGCAGATCCCTCGATGCGTTGGTGTGCAATGCTGCCATCTATCTGCCTTTATTAAAGGAACCGTTGCGAAATCCAGAGGGATATGAATTGAGTGTTGCTACCAATCACCTCGGTCATTTCCTCCTGTGTAATCTGATGCTAGAGGATTTGAAGAATTCATCCTCTTCCCAGCCAAGGCTAGTGATTGTGGGAACTGTCACTGCTAATCCTAAGGAATTGGGAGGCAAGATTCCGATTCCAGCACCTCCAGACTTGGGAGACCTCAAGGGTTTTGAAGAAGGATTCAAACCCCCGATCTCAATGATTAATGGCAAAGCCTTTAAATCTGGGAAAGCTTACAAGGACAGCAAACTCTGTAACATGCTGACCATGCGAGAGCTGCACCAGCGCTATCATGACTCTACCGGAATAGTTTTCAACTCCCTTTATCCGGGATGTGTTGCTGAAACCGCTCTATTCCGCAATCACTATTCTCTGTTCCAGAAACTATTCCCATTGTTCCAGAAAAACATTACTGGAGGCTATGTGTCCCAGGAATTAGCAGGCGATAGACTAGCAACAGTAGTGGCTGATCCTGACTATAATAAATCCGGTGTTTACTGGAGCTGGGGTAATCGACAAAAAGAAGGTCGTAAGTCCTTTGTTCAAGAAGTTTCTAATGAAGCAATGGATGATTCTAAAGCTAAGCGCTTGTGGGAATTGAGCGAAAAGTTAGTTGGACTAGGGTGATGCTAAATAATGGTGCGTTACTATAGCATTAAGGAAAGGCAAGAGGCAATAGGCAATAGGCAAAAGTTAATCAACTATATAGGGACTTTTGGTAATGAAAAAACCTTGCTTTGTTTCAATTCCTTTGTCAATGTTATATATGCGTTACTAGTTTTGTCCACTGCTTTAGCATGATTGATTCTATTGATTAGGGAGCATTTTGCTCCCACTACCAAATAACTCATGATCTAGCAATTATCATATTCATGAGGTACACATTTTTTTTGGCTACTCTCCCCTTCCCACACTCTTACCACTACTCCCTGCTCCCTGCTCCCTGCTCCCTAAACCCCAAAATTTGGTACCTCACCCAATTGATAAATTCTAGATGAAAGACATTAAAGAACTACTTAATGCTATCCAGTCTAAAGACTTGGAAGAAAAAAAAATTTGGTATTCTTCTGTGGCAGAGGCTTACGACCAGGCCAGACCACGCTATCCTCACCAACTGATTAACCGTGGGGTAGAGTTAGTTCAACTTCCTGCCGATGGGATAATTCTTGAAGTGGGATGCGGTCCGGGAATTGCTACGACAGCATTTGCTGACTTGGGCTTCTCTATCGTTGCGATTGAACCCAGCCAGGAATCGTGCCAGCTAGCGCGAGATAACTGTAGCCAATATCCAGATGTAGAAATTATTAATAGTACCTTTGAAGAATGGCAGCTAGAAACTGGTAAATTCCATGCTGTGTTAGCAGCGACTTCTTTTCATTGGGTTTCCAAAGAGATCCGGTATCAAAAAACAGCTGATGCTCTAAAAGAGAATGGGTTTCTGATTTTGCTATGGAATACGTCCCCTCAACCGAACCATGAAGTTTGCCAACTGTTGAATCAGCTCTATCAAACTCATGCTCCCTCTCTGAAACCCTATGAAAAGATAGAAACTCATCAACAGAACCTCAGCAAAATTGCAGAAACTGTTATTAATTCCGGGAAATTCCAAGACTTAGTATCGGAACAGTTGGTGTGTGACGTTACCTATAGTATTGATAAATATATAGCGCTTTTGAGTACTTTATCACCTTATATAGCTTTAAACCCTGAGCAGCGAGAGTCTTTGTTTCAAGGGGTGAAGGAAATACTAGAGCTAGAATTAGGCAATAGTCTCGAAACTTCCTATCTCTCTGTTCTTCAGATTGCTCAAAAAATCTAGTGGTAAGCATTTAGCTAATGCGCTACGCGCACGCTACGGGAACAGCTTTCAGGTATTGGCCATGCTACTGGTCTGGTGTTGCGCTCAATGTTGTTTGTCTTGGGTTAATATGGCAAATATTGTTGTTTAATGCCATTGATGCTAGAGTGGTGAAAGGTTTCTTCCCATACAAAGAATCGCAATGAGCAGCAGCCTGAATATCCAGCTAACCGATAAACTACGCCGCTATGTTGATATGCGGGCAAGCGATGATGATGTCTATGCAACCCCTAGCGAATACATCCGCGATTTGATTCGTCGGGATATGGAAGACTATTTGATTGTGTCCGACATCATCCAAGGGCTACGGGAAATTAGGAATCAAGAATTTGTCCCGGAATCTATCCTCGATATTTTAGAAGAAGATAATCCCGATTGTGACTAGGAAAAACTATCTCCTCACCCCCACAGCGCGGCGGCACTTACGGGAAGCCAAAGCATGGTCACGGGCTAGATGGGGCAATGAATTAACAAAAGAGTATTTTCATGACCTTGAAAAAGCAGCACAGTTTATCGCCCTTAATCATCAAAAAGTTCCGAAACGTCAGGAGCTGACAGGGGATACCTCCCTGTGTTTATATCCTGTTAGAGAACATTATATTGTCTATGAACCCTTGGGAGAAAAACGCATCGCCATCGCTGCTTTTATTCGTATGGGGAGGGATATTCCGACGTTACTTAGTAAACATGCCGTAACTTTAAAAGAGGAGCTTACCGAACTCCGAAAAAGTAATTTGAACGAGAATTAATTCCTTCTGGCGATCAAAAATAAAATGTCATCTCGTTATGCTAGGAATAATAAGGTGGAAATCGCTCTTGACAAAATTGTCGATGCATTCATCAAATCAATAAAGGTAGCGATGCAGCGCGGTCTTGGGGGTTTCCCCCATTAGCGACTGCATCAAGAATTGATCAGGCGGGATTAAATTACTTCTAATTGCTGTTTTTACTCAGTACTCACAGTAATAGAATCAACTTGAGTTCATTAGAATGTCAACAGTATTTTTTACAATTCAATTTTTTTATAATTCAAAATTTACTTATTACCTCTTATAATTTCCCTGTTCCCTGTTCCCTGTTCCCTATTCCCTAAAACCAGATAATATGTACCTCACGAAATTGAAATAAGATATATTTTTTCCCAATTCCAAAGTTGCCTATTCCCTCTTCTGACTTTCCTGTTCCCTACATCGGCAAGAAGTATACTAGATCAGGCATTCCCTAACGAATGTGCCAAAATTGAACTACAGTCAGAACTGACGTAAGCTAAAGCGCGTAATCATACCTGAGGAGTATCACTTGTGCAGTCACAATACAAACCCACCGAGATAGAGGAAAAATGGCAACAAATTTGGGAAGAGCAAGGCTTGTACCAAACCCCCACAGAAACTGACAAGCCGAAATTCTATGCTCTGTCCATGTTTCCCTATCCATCGGGTAACCTGCACATGGGTCATGTCCGTAACTATACAATTACTGATGTGATTGCCAGGAAAAGCCGGATGCAAGGCTATCGCGTACTTCACCCCATGGGTTGGGATGCCTTTGGATTACCGGCAGAAAATGCTGCGATCGCTCGCGGGATTCATCCAGCTAAGTGGACATACCAAAATATTTCCCAAATGCGATCGCAATTAAAGCGCCTCGGACTGTCCTATGACTGGGATTGTGAAGTAACCACTTGCTCCCCGGACTATTACAAGTGGACTCAGTGGATTTTCTTACAGTTCTTCAACGCTGGACTGGCCTACCAGAAAGAAGCAGCAGTGAACTGGGACCCCGTGGATCAGACCGTGCTAGCTAATGAGCAAGTGGATAGTGAAGGACGTTCCTGGCGTTCTGGTGCCAAGGTGGAACGGAAACTGTTGCGTCAATGGTTCCTTAAAATTACCGACTATGCGGAAGAATTGCTCAAGGACTTGGATACCTTAACCGGTTGGCCAGAACGGGTGAAGCTGATGCAGGCCAACTGGATTGGTAAATCTGTTGGTGCTTATCTAGAATTTCCGATTGTGGGCTTAGATGATAGCTCAGATGACGGCTTAGCTAACAAAATTGGTGTATTCACCACTCGTCCAGATACGGTTTATGGGGTTACCTATGTGGTGCTAGCACCGGAACATCCCTTGACCGCCAAAGTCACTACCCCTGACCAAAAGGCTGCAGTTGAAGCATTCATTGAGGAAGTCAGTAACCAAAGTGAACTGGAACGGACAGCAGAGGATAAGCCCAAGCGAGGGATTCCCACTGGTGGTAAAGCAATTAATCCCTTCACTGGGGACGAAATCCCAATCTTGATTGCTGACTATGTGCTGTATGAGTATGGTACTGGTGCAGTGATGGGAGTACCAGCTCATGATGCCAGAGACTTTAAGTTTGCCAAGGAAAAGCAATTACCCATCAAAGTGGTGATTGTCCCAACTTCAGATGATGTCGAAACAGTTAATGACACTCCTCTAGAAGCGGCTTACACCGAACCGGGCATTGTCGTGAATTCTGACCAATTCAATGGCATGGATTCCGTCAAGGCCAAGACCGGGATTATTGAGTATGCTGAACAACAGGGCTGGGGGAAAGCCCGAGTGCAGTATCGCCTCCGAGATTGGTTAATCTCTCGCCAGCGTTACTGGGGTGCCCCTATCCCTGTGATTCATTGTCCTAACTGCGGCGCAGTGGCAGTGCCAGACCAAGACCTGCCAGTAGAGTTACCAGAAGATGTGGACTTTAGCGGACGTGGTCTTTCTCCCTTGGCTCAATTAGACAGTTGGGTTAATGTACCTTGTCCCAATTGCGGTACACCAGCTAAACGGGAAACCGATACCATGGATACCTTTATCGATTCCTCCTGGTATTTCTTACGTTATCCCGATGCCAAGAATGACTCTGCTGTGTTTGATTCCAACAAAACCAATGATTGGATGGGAGTGGATCAGTATGTAGGGGGCATCGAACATGCTATTTTGCACTTGCTCTACTCGCGATTCTTTACTAAGGTATTGCGCGATCGCGGTTTACTAAACATTGATGAACCGTTCCAACGTCTTCTAACTCAGGGGATGGTACAGAATACGGCTTACAAAAATACCAAAACTGGTAAATACTTCGCTGTTGTAGATATCGATCCCAATGACCCTAAAGATCCAGAGACTGGGGAACCGTTGGCGGTATTCTATGAAAAAATGTCCAAGTCTAAATACAACGGTGTCGCACCAGAAGATGTAGTAGCTAAATACGGTACCGATACCGCTAGGATGTTTATCTTGTTTAAAGCACCACCAGAAAAAGATTTGGAATGGGATGATGCTGATGTAGAAGGGCAATTCCGTTTTCTTAATCGTGTCTGGCGTTTAGTATCGGATTTCGCCGCTAATGGTAGCACTAAACCTAGCCCGTCTAATGGTGATTTAACTAAACCGGAAAAAGACTTACGACGAGTTATTCACACCGCCATTAAAGAGGTAACTGAGGATTTAGAAGGGGAGTATCAATTTAATACAGCGGTTTCGGAATTGATGAAGCTAAGTAATGGCATTACTGATGCTAAGTGTAAAGACTCCCCGGTCTATAAAGAAGGCATTGAAACCTTGATTACATTACTTGCTCCCTTTGCTCCCCATATTGCTGAAGAACTTTGGCATAGTCTGGGTCATAGCTCATCCATACACAATCAACCGTGGCTTGAGTATGATCCTGATGCTTTGGTAGCCGATGAAATTACCTTAGTTATTCAAATCAAAGGCAAAACTCGCGGCACTATTCAAGTTCCCGCTAACTCCGATAAGGCAGCCTTAGAAACCTATGCTCGGGAATCTGAGGTAGCACAGCGATATCTAGAGGGTAAGGAGATTAAGAAGGTAATTGTGGTACCTGGTAAATTGGTAAACTTTGTAGTGGTTTGATAGGAAAAAAGCGATCGCGCAGTATGTCACAGGCTAGAAGCCTGTGCCACGGAGGGGATAGGTAATGAAGCTATCAGCTATCAGCTATCAGCTATTTCCTGCGCTCATCGCTATATATAGCGCTACGCCGAAGGCAAGAGGCAAGAGGCAAGAGGCAAAAGTTTACTAAAACAGCTTTTGCTGCTTTTATCAATGTCAAACACCTTAATGGGTAGTGCTATATAGCTACAAAACAATCCATCAGGTTCATTTACTAATAGCTATGTCTGGACAAAACGCACAAGTCTGTCCTATCTGTGGTTTGACACTCCCCGCCCGCTTATGGACGGGGATTCTTAGTTCCTCGACATGCCTTGTCTTGATGCAGTCGCTCATGGGGGAAACCCCCAAGACCGCGCTGCATCGCTAAAATTAGCTATCCGTCAAAGGCAATACTTAAGCCGAATACCCGTTTAAAAACCAAGTATTTAGTTTAATTTAACTAACCCCAGTGGGCTTATCTCCCTAAGCGTTGAGTTTCCTCAGTTCCCGTGTGCCCCACGGTACTTTTAGTTTTTAATGTTTGCTTTACTGGTTTTCGGTATCTGTTAGGATCCATACGTTTTTAATGAGGTTTTTCGCGCCTCAGGTGCTAACATCGCTTTACGTCGTGAAATTATGACAGTACCGACGAATCCTGTCTGTGTTAGGCCACCTTTCTATTCTAGCAGATTGTTTTAAAAGCCGTCCGTTGTTCGCGCAGCGTGGCCATAGGCCAAGTTACCGTAAGAATAGTGGAGCCTTATTTAATAAGTTTTTACCCTTTTTCTCATAGCCAGTCCCCCATAAAGGCTCCACTATTAATCAGGTTTCTATCCAGCGAAGGACGGGGCTTGAAACCCAAATTTTTGGTCAAAATCATACCGGGAGGGCAAATAGAGGATAAGGTCATCTTTAGCGTGGGACCAGTGGGGACGAGAGCTATCCTTCACCAGCGCGTTTGTCAGTATGTTAAGAAACCAGGGTGCATCAATAAGAATCCTTAGTTAAGCATTCAGCTAATGCGCTACGCGCACGCTACTTGAGGTGCCGTCAGCTATCAGTTTTTGGGCGTTGCTTAATAATGGAATGATTTTAAGAGTTTTGTAGAATGGGCATCAGGCGTGGAACTGGCATCTTGCCAGTTTCATGCTTATTGTCGGGCGGGCAGGATGCCCACTCTACTCCTATTCAGTAGAATGGGCATCAGGCGTGGAACTGGCATCTTGCCAGTTTCATGCTTATTGTCGGGCGGGCAGGATGCCCACTCTACTCCGATTCAGTGGAATGGGCATCAGGCGTGGAACTGGCATCTTGCCAGTTTCATGCTTATTTTCGGGCGGGCAGGATGCCCACTCTACTGCTATTGATTCGAAATTGCCGGGCGGGCAGGATGCCCACTCTACTCCTATTCATTGGAAGATTCAGCAACCCACCATCTTTAGCCCATTAGCTGAATGCTGATAGCTGATAGCTGAATGCTAATTCACTTTGGGAATCCCTAATTTACCTAGGAAGTTGCGCACCAGTAAGGTTAGCATTATCAAGGTTAGCGTTAGTCAAATCAGCGTTAATGAAATTAGCGTTACTGAGGTTAGCGCCACTCAAATCAGCACCATTGAGGTTGGCATTCAGAAAGGTGGTGTTACTGAGATCAGCACCCCTAAAGGAACTACCACTGAGGTCAGCACTGATGAAATTTGCCCACACTACGCTAGCACCACTAAAGTCGGCACGACTCATGTTAGCCCCTGTGGCGTAGGCTGAATCTAAGTTGGCATTGCGGAAGGTTGCCCCTGTGCCATCAATAACTCTCATTGCTGCACTTTCGAGCATGGCATCAGAAAGGTTAGCCCCACTGAGATTGGCTCCCTGGAGGTTAGCATATCTCAGGTCTGCTTCCCTCAAATCAGCTCTGGCTAGGTCAGAATTTACCAGGTCACAGCTTCGACATTCCTTAGTTTGCAGTAGCTGTAGATACTGCTCGCGCACTTCAGCATTGATAGGAGCGATTAACCCTAAGGAGGCTAGCAGTACACTAATTCCTAAGATTCTGAATTTCATAATTTCTGGCCAAATCTTGTTTTGCCTGTATTATGGCAGTCAAGTTCAAGAAATACCTATTATTTCTACCGTGATTGCTAATTACGTAAGCATTTAGCGGTCAGCGGTCAGCCGTCAGCCGTCAGCTTTTAGCTGACGCTTCCATAGCGTCAGCTGATGTAACAGAGATTAAACCAATGCTTACTTGCTTGATTCAAAAGCACCTCAAGTAGCCCATAAGCTGATAGCTGAACGCGCACGCGTGCGCGTAGCGCTTAAGCTAATAGCTGATAGCTAATAGCTGATAGCTGATAGCTGATAGCTTAGCTAATTACTACTGTGCGATCGCATTGACAAACTAACGCGCTTCAGTTTTTCATTCACTTCCATTACTCGCACCTTCACCACCTGTCCCACTTTGACTATCTGTTTGGGATCCTCTACAAACCGGTCAGCTAGTTGGGAGATATGCACTAACCCATCTTGATGCACGCCGATATCTACGAAGGCTCCAAAGTTGACCACATTGGTGACAATTCCTTCTAATTCCATGCCAGGACTTAGGTCTTTGAGCTCATTTACGCCTTCTTTGAAGGTGGCGTACTTAAACTCAGCCCTGGGGTCTCGTCCGGGCTTTTCCAATTCCTCGATAATATCCTCTAGAGTTGGTAAGCCTATGGTATCTGTGACGTAACGGTTCAAATCTACTGACTTGAACCGTTCTGCTCCTTGGTTAATCTTGGCTAGAGGTAACTGCAAATCCGATGCGATCGCTTTCACTACGGGATAACTCTCTGGATGCACAGCTGTGTTATCCAATGGATTATCCCCGTTGCGAATCCTGAGGAATCCTGCTGACTGTTCAAAGGCTTTTGGCCCTAGCTTTGGTACCTTAAGAATTTCCCGACGGTTTTTGAATGCACCTTGCTGATTGCGATAGGTCACAATATTATTAGCAATGGTCGGGGTAATGCCAGATACAAAGGTTAGCAGTTGAGCGGAAGCAGTATTTAAATCTACTCCTACATAGTTTACACAACTTTCCACGGTGTCATCAAGTTTCTTTTTGAGTAATTTCTGATCAACATCGTGTTGGTACTGTCCCACACCAATGGATTTAGGGTCAATCTTGACCAACTCGGCTAAGGGGTCTTGTAAGCGTCTGCCAATACTAATCGCTCCCCTGACTGTCACATCTAAATCTGGAAACTCCTCTCGTGCTAGCTCACTGGCGGAATAAATCGATGCCCCAGATTCATTCACCATTACTTTAATTGGTTTGCGCTCCATGGTTTTGAGGACTTCCGAGATAAACTCATCTGTCTCACGAGATGCTGTACCGTTACCAATGGCAATCAGCTCGATCTGGTAGGTTTCGATTAAATTCTTAATTGTTTTAGCAGCTTGTTCGCGCTTTTGGCTGCCTTGATGGGGAAACACTGCCTGGTATGTGATGTATTTAGCTGTCTCATCCAGGATAGCCACTTTACAACCGGTGCGGAAGCCTGGGTCTATAGCTAAGGTTGGCTTCATTCCTGCTGGAGCAGATAACAACAGTTCTCGGAGATTGGCTTCAAAGGTTTTAATGGACTCTGCATCAGCATAGGCTTTGCGATCGGTGCGTACTTCCGTAGTTAGGGAGGTTTTCATCAGCCGATTAAACCCATCTTTGAGCATGGTCTGGTAAAACTTTCGCAGTAGGGGAAGCTTGGTGTGGATTTCCTCAGACTCTAGGTAGGACATCACATAGTCTTCATCAAAAGAGAGTTCCAGCTTTAGGACTCCCTCCGCTTCACCCCTGAGCAGGGCTAACATATTATGTGGCGCTACAGATTTCACGGGGATTTGGAACTCCCGGTACATTTCAAACTTAGTGGTACCTTCGGGATAATCCTTTTTAATCCGAGACACGAATACTCCCGATTTTAGGAAATAATCCCGCAAGTACGCTCGTAAGTCGGCTTTTTCCGCTACAGCTTCCGCTAATATATCAGAGGCACCTTGAAGAACGTCCTCTACCGTATTGAGCTTATGGTCTGGGGAAATGTATTTAGCGGCTTCTTCAGATAAGGATACTGATTTAACCTCCGGAGTGTTCATCGACTCAATCCAGTCCGCTAAGGGTTCAAGTCCTTTCTCCCTCGCCATGGTTGCCCGAGTGCGTCGTTTGGGTTTATAGGGCAGGTAAAGGTCTTCTAATTCAGTCTTTTGCTGGCAAGCTTCGATCTTAGCCTTTAGTTCATCGGTGAGCTTACCCGCAGATGCGATCGCATTCAGGATTACTGACTTCCGTTGCTCAAGTTCCGTTAGATAAGTATGGCGCTCAGCTATAGTGCGTAACTGAACTTCATCTAGAGAACCAGTCACCTCTTTACGGTAGCGAGCTATAAACGGAATAGTTGCCCCTTCAGCAAATAAAGACAGGGCATTCTCGATCTGAGTCGCACTTAACGACAGTTCTTGGGCTAAGATTTGAGAAAAAGTGCTCATGTTACCAGGAAAAGGGGAAATTTAAACTAGCAAATTGAGAACGGTATAACCATTAATAATTAACAATTAACACTTCCATTTGCAACTAACAATTATTAAGAAAAATGGTTTCTAGTCCTGAAGTGATCAAACCTACACTAAGTCCAGGTAGTCTCCGTCGAGTCCATCATATTGCTCTGAATGTGAAGGATATCCAAGCATCGCGTCACTTTTATGGTACAGTACTAGGCTTACATGAACTAACTGGAGAAGAAGTGCCCAGTACCTTGCGATCGCTAGTCGCAGCCGGAAAAGTCACTAACTTCGTTACCCCAGATGGCATTGTTGTGGATTTGTTTTCCGAGCCAGAGCTATCACCACCGGATCCAGACCCCCATCGTGGCTTTACTCGGGTCAATCATCTCGCCTTTGATATCGATCCTCAGTTATTTGACCAAGCCGTAGAAGTGCTAAAACAAAATCAAATTCCCATCGATCATGGTCCAGTAACTCGTCCTACCGGCAAAGGTATCTATTTTTATGACCCCGATGGATTTATCGTTGAAATTCGTTGTGATCCCATGGAATGAGACTTCGTTACAGTTGTGAGGAATCGGGAATCGGGAATCGGGAATCGGGAATCGGGAATCGGGAATAAAAATTACAGCGTTTTTCATAACTATTAGGTGCGTTTGACCCATTACTTATTAATGGCTCAAGCGCACCTATAACATTTATCATAGCTATGAGGTACACATTATTTTTTCTCTCTTCTCTCTTACCTGTTACCTGTTACCTGTTACCTGTTACCTGTTACCTGTTACCTGTTACCTGTTACCTGTTCCCTGTTCCCTGTTCCCTAAAAACCCATCAATTTGTACCTAACTGAATTGCAAACTGCTGTAATAATAGAAATGACCTAAGTAATCCGAAAACATAACTTGATGTTAACCTTTAAAAGGTATGATTTCCAAGAGTTAGTCTATCTGGGTGTAAATTCACAGTTTAGTGAATGAATTGTAATGTTGTAAATTTTCAAGAGTTTGTTCGCAATACTGACTCAAGGAAAAATTGGAGAAAATTTTGGCATGACTATTATTAGTGAATTCCAACCTAACCCAATAGGTAGTGATCCAGCTCTGACAACATTTGAACTTAGTGGAACACCAGGCGAATCTTTTGAAGGAGTGATCGTCAATATTGAGAGCGACCCTGGTGGTTCTAACCCAGGAGACATCAATAATTTTGAGTCGGTTTCAGGTACGTTTGATAGCAATGGTTTGTTGAGTGTCAGTATTAGTGACATAGAGAACCCTTCATTTACAGTAGCCCTTTTTTCTACATTCACAGGGGACACCTCTACTGATATTGACACCGACGATGACGGAGTTCCAGATGATTTATCAACCTTTGGTACCGTTTTTGATGCAATCGGTGTGCCTGATGCAGCAGGTGATGAAACATTGTTGTATGGTACAGATCTCGGTGGAACCGACTTTGCCTTTACTGGTGATGAACCTAGACTTATCTTTAGAGATGGTAGTGTAGGAGACCTTTATGCCATTAATGATCCAGACAACGGTCAAGTTTTTGATATTAATGGAATTGACGTAACTCGAGGGATTTTTAATATTGACCCCACTGCTGGTACTGATACCTTCGGTTCTATCAACCCTACTATTTCTACTACTGTAGGAACAAGCCCCGCAATTATCTCCATCTTTGATATTCAAGGTGCTGGTCACCTCTCCCCATTTCAGGGTAGCCAAGTCACCACCACAGGTATTGTCACAGCAGTAGATACGAATGGTTTCTATCTACAAGACCCAACAGGAGATGGTAATGATGCTACCTCAGACGGGATCTTTGTTTTCACCGGTTCAGCCCCTGGAGTCACTGTAGGTGATCAGCTAGAGGTAACAGGTACAGTCAATGAATTTATTCCCGGTGGTGCTGGTACTGGCAACCTCTCTATTACCAATATTGTCAGCCCAACGATTACCACTCTCTCAACTGGAAATGATGTTCCTGCTGCTACCATTATCGGTTCAAGTGGTCGGTTAGCTCCCACAGAAACTATTATTAGCAATAGTGAACTACCTGTTAATCTACAAACAGCATCAGGTACCTTTAACCCCACAGTAGATGGTATTGACTTCTACGAAAGTTTAGAAGGAATGCTAGTAACTGTTGAAGATGCAGTTTCTGTTGCTCCTACTGATGCCTTTGGTGGCTTCTCAACCTTTGAGTTTTTTGTAGTTCCTAACCAAGGTGCATCTGCAACTGGTCTAAACAGCAACGGTGGTGTTACTCTCAACGACCCTGATCTTAGTGATGGTACTACCTTTGCTGACATTGAATTTAATCCAGAAAGAGTGCAAATTGATGCACTAACTGACGAGAGTGATCTCCCTTCCATCAGCACTGGAACATTGTTAGGGGATGTAACTGGAGTTGTCAGCTACAGCTTTGGTAACTACGAAGTTCTTATTGATGAACCCCTCACTCCTCAAGGCAATATTGGGATTACAACACCAGAAACAACAACTGTAGTAGGTGATTCTGACCAATTAACTATTGCTAGCTACAATGTTCTCAACTTAGATCCCAACGATGCTGATGGTGATACCGATATAGCAGATGGTCGCTTCGATTTAATTGCTAATCAAATTGTTAACAATCTCGCCACACCGGACATCATTGGTTTACAAGAAATTCAGGATAATGATGGTTCTGTTAGTCCAGGAAGTTCTGATGTTATTTCAGCTAGTGACACCCTGCAATTACTCATTAATGAGATTGTCGCAGCAGGAGGACCACAATACCAGTTCATTGACAACACTTTTATCGAAGATGATTTAAACGGTGGACAACCTGGTGGCAATATTCGTGTTGCTTACTTATACAATCCAGAACGAGTGGATTTAGTTCCAGGTTCTGTTCAAACTGTCCTTGACATACCTCAAAGTCAAGCAGACAATCCTTTCAATGGAACTCGCCTACCTTTAGCTGCAACCTTTGAATTTAACGAACAGGAAGTTACTGTTGTTAATAATCACTTTAGCTCTCGTGGTGGTAGTGATCCTTTGTTTGGTGGCATTCAACCTCCCGAGATTGGTGGAGAGACTGACCGTGTTGAGCAAGCTCAAGCCAATAACGATTTTGTTGATAGTATCTTAGCTGAAAATCCATCAGCTAATGTGGTTGTCCTAGGGGACTTGAATGGTTTCCAATTTGAAGATTACCAGACTGTTAACTTGGCAGGGGGTCCAGATAATCCAGTTCTTACTAATTTGACCGATACCTTGGATCCTTTAGACGCTTACAGCTTTATCTTCAACGGTAACTCTCAAGCTCTTGACCATGCATTTGTATCTGATAGCTTAGTCAATGTTGCAGACTATGATATTGTTCATGCCAACGTTGATTTCGCTGACACTCCAGAGCGCGCTAGTGACCACGACCCAGTAATTGTAGGATTGACTTTGCCAGCAATAGTAATTCCAGGTGAGAAAATCATTGGTACCTTTGGTAATGATGAACTTGCTGGTACAGATGGAAATGATACCATTGAAGGACTAGGTGGTTCAGATACTTTATTTGGAAACGGTGGCAACGATACTCTCCTTGGTGGTTTTAGTAATGATATTCTGCTGGGAGGCAATGGTAACGATAACCTAAATGGAGGTGCTGGTACCGACTCTCTAGAAGGCAACAATGGTAATGATACTCTGTTTGGTGGTTTTAGTAATGATACTCTGCTCGGAGGCAATGGCAACGATAGTCTAGATGGAGGTGCTGGTACCGACTCTCTAGAAGGCAACAATGGTGATGATACTCTGTTTGGTGGTTTTGGTAATGATACTCTGCTGGGAGGCAATGATAACGATAGCCTAGATGGAGGTGCTGGTACCGACTCTCTAGAAGGCAACAATGGTGATGATACTCTGATCGGTGGCTTTGGTAATGATACTCTGATCGGTGGTTCTGGTGAGGATTTACTGACAGGTGGTCTGGGTAATGATATTTTTGTTTATGAAGGTGTCATGGTCGGAACTGATATAATCACTGACTTTAACACTAACCGTGACTTGATTGATTTGAGCCAAATTATCTCCAGTTTCGAGGAATTAGACATTACTCAGAATAGTGTTGGGGCAGTGATTAGCATTAATGGTCAATCATTAGCTATTCTCGAAGATGTTATTGCTGATCAACTGAGTGCAGATAACTTTATTTTTGGTGATCCATCTGCACTAGCTTAATTTTTATTGGTGTTCGATTCCTAAGTAGAAAAGTAATGAGATGCACCCAGCTTTTGGGTGCATCTTAATGCATGCAATTAGGCAAAAATTATAATAAATTAAGCTAAACTCCAGTTCCCGATTCCCGATTCCCGATTCCCGATTCCCTATTAGATCCTGCAATATCTACGTTAAAGACCGCTGCTTTTTTTCAAAATACTGTTGATGATAGTCATCAGCTAAATAATAGTCGGAAGCTGGCTTAATTTCGGTGACAATATCTTTATCAAACTTACCAGAAACTTGCAGCTTTTGTTTTGACAGTCTTGCCAACACTTCTTGTTCCTGATTGTGGAAAAATATCACCGATCGATACTGTTCGCCTCGATCAGGACCTTGGCGGTTCAATGTCGTAGGGTCATGGATAGACCAAAACACGTCAAGTAATTGTTCATAGCTAACTTTTTCCGGGTCATACTCCACCTGTGCCACTTCCGCGTGACCCGTTATTCTTGATAATACATCTAGATAGCATGGGTTAGGAAAATGTCCCCCCATATAACCAACAGAGGTTGATACTACTCCCTTCACTTTCCGAAATGCTGCCTCTACTCCCCAGAAACAACCACCACCAAATGTCGCTTTTTCCATCGTTGTTACGTAGTTAAACAGTAAATTTTGCGTAGGGTGCGTTAGGGACGGGCTCGCCTTCATTTTCCGCCTCGTAGCCAGTATTAGGACAGGCCGTCCCGTAACGCACCGCTAGTATTGGGACAGCCAGTCCGAAAATTGTCACGGGCAAGATGCCCATTCCACCCACGGGTTTAAACAGCTTTTAGGAGATGCACCCCTTATTGATCAATCATTGCTCAGGATTTACTAATTATATAATAGTTGTCACTTTTTGAGGGAGTAGGGAGTAGGGAGTAGGGAGGAGGGAGA
>NZ_JAAHIG010000086.1:0-28134 GCF_010692305.1 Moorena sp. SIO4G3
CTTATTTGGTTATTCCCCATTGACATCCAGTGTAGGGTAAGTTAATGGGTTGTTCACCTTTAGTGTCCAGTGCAGGGTAGGTTATTTGGTTGGTTATTGGTTAATAGGCTCTAGTACATCAAACCTGTTAGCTCCAGAAGTCTCGGTTGTCGGGCTTTAGTTGTATTGCTTTAATTGTAGGGCTAAAGGGTTGAGAAGCCAGTCTCAACCTTTATAGCATTTGTCATAGTTATCAAGTACATTCAATTTTCTTATCCAATCTTGATGGACTCGCTCATGGAGGGGAACCCCTCATAAAGGCGCTGGCTCCCCAATGGCTGCGCTGCTCCCTACTCCGAAGCTCCCTGCTCCCTACTCCGAAGCTCCCTACTCCCTAAGAACCAGAGCCTAAGTACCTGACCCAATTGAGAACTACTTTATAATCCTTGACCTAATTGTTTACTTTCGTAAAATGTAACTTAATATAATTAAGGCTTTATAATACTTGTAAAGGTTAGTCAAGAACAAAAATTAACCTAAAGTTGCGGTCTGTAACGTAATTAATGGGATTGGTATGAGTATCAATGATTATCATTGACCAATTACCCCTTACTAAACTCAGTTACAGCAAAGACTCCAGGTCAATACAGCAACCAGAGCTTTTTTTGTTCTCCTACTTTGTAAGCACCCCGCTCGCCCATAAACGAGGCAATAACACCAATAGTTAATCCCACACCTCCGCCAGCGGGTAGGACCAACGGGCTAATCTTGCCCGAATAGCTAAAAAACTCGGTTAAAAACTTCTAGGTATACGATTATGAGCGATAGCACTGTGAGCGATAGCACTGTGAGCGATAGCACTGCAATCAATGAAAACACTACCGCAGTTCAGCTAGCAGAAGCTCCAGCACAGGAAACCTCTGCCTTAGATACAATTCCCCCTTTACCTGGAAACCGTCCCATTGCTCCTAGTGAGCTTCATATTAGTGAAACACAAAGCATAATGGGACATCGACCAATTGATGCCAGTAATCTCCAGGTATTAGAAACGATGTCTGTAATGGGAGAGCGCCCCATCACCTCTAGCAACATTGAGGTACTCGGTATCATGAAGGTGTCTGGAGAGCGGCCAATTGCTGCTAGTAATCTTCATCTTGATGAAATAGAGTACATCATGGGCAAGCGTCCCATCGCCCCAAATGATGTTGATGCTGATCCACAGCTGATGGGTTATTTAGATTAAATTCAATCACCCTTCGCTGTAGCGATCGCTCTGAGCAATTGTTTGTTCCAAAATTCCCCTGTTTCAAAACAGGGGAATTTTGCGCGTTTCTTAATAATGGAATGATTTGAATAGTTTTGTGGAACGCAATTTTTAAATTAAGAATTAAGAATTCAACAGTCAACATTCAACAGTCAACAGTCAACAGTCAACAGTCAACATTCAACAGTCAACATTCAACAGTCAACAGTCAACATTCAACATTCAACAGTCAACATTCAACAGTCAACATTCAACATTCTTAAAGACAACCTTAAACCTTGGCCAAAAGGCCACGCTACGCGAACAACATATCAAGATGTTCTAAAAAATAGTGACGATATAAATTACAACATAGTGTGACTTTATTTCTCTGAACACTAACCAAACCCATACTCTGTAACTTATAGATACTGATTGGATCGAGCTCAACTCCCCTATCTGCTGTAACCACCTGTTTAAGAGTAGTAGCTAAATCAGGATTTTCCCTAATTACACTTAAGTGTTGCCGCAAATAGTCACTATAAATTCCCGTAGCAGTAGCTGCTTCAGCGAGTAATTGTTCTAGGCTAATATTATGATAAGCCAAATGATAGAGAGCAAGCTGCACTAATCCCGGATGTCCCCCCACCATAGCCATCAGTTTGTCAGCAGCTTCACTATTTGACCAATGTAATCTATAAAGCTGAGCTAACTGTTGGATTTGCTGTTTGTTAAACTCGGGTAACTTAATCGGTAATCCCACATTAAACGGAGATTGGGAAGTTTCCAGAGCAACATAAATTTCTGTCGAGTAAACCACAATTACCCGCAGCTTTCGCCACACCGGTAGTTGTTTAGCTTCCTCATGCCAAGAACGCAATAAAGGTAAAAAATCTTTAGCAGTTTGGGTATGCTCAAACAGCCGATGGACTTCATCCATTGCCAAAACCAGGGGATGGTCTATTTTTTCTAGGATATGTTCTTGTAAGTAGGTCATACAGCTGACCTTACTGCCTAGGTCTTTATCCCAATAGTCATCCAGTTGGTGGGGAAGCTGGAGTTGGTAACTGATGTTAACACATAGCCAGCGCAATAGCCGGTCTAAATTGCTTAAAATGGCGGTTTCGGCTTGGTTAAAATTGAGGTAAACTCTGCCATATTGTTTTTCCCTTGCCTGGTCTAATATTCGCAACAGCAAAGACGTTTTTCCTGTCTCTTTTGGTCCTGTAATCCGGAGCAAAGTTCCAGCTTGGTGAATGGCTTGATAGCAAAGCTCTTCAATCGGAGGACGCTCTATATAAAGGGGAGATGGTAGGGCAAGTGCTCCACTGGGAAATTCAGCAATTTTACGTAGGCATTGACGGCGGTAATATTGCTCAATTAGCTGTTGATGGTAGGGAGTAATCGGGGTTGTCTCCAGGGTGTTCCGGAAATTGGTCTTGGTGATCGTTTTATCAAAAATGTCTCCCAGTAATCGCCACAACTTATAAGCAGTCTTTCTGAGGTATTCAGGGCCATAGTGTGCTTCGATCGCCATATCGGTATAGGTTTTTCCTGCCCAGGCTTGGTGCAATATCCATTCCTGAAGTGGAGTCAACTTGATTTTCTCAACACTTTTGAGGATGTCAAGTACCTGATCAATAGTCATCACTTACAGTTCCCCAATATCTCAAAGGACACTTTAACCGTTTCTGACAAGGCAGACAATCAATTTAAGTTGATTCTGTGATTAAACTGGCTACACTTGCTAGTTGACAAATACATACTATTATGTATTGTGATCAGATGCCTATCAAATGGCTGTCTTGGGATAGTTGACAAATAACTAATTTAAAGGTAATCATTTTGTTTTAGGTAGATTGTCTAGGGAATTGGGGGTTAATTGAGTGGATTAATCAGATAAATTTCCAGCAAATTGGGTCAATAGTGTAGCCAAATCGTCAAAGCAATTGGCTACATTTTTATGTTGACTATAGAGGGTACTATCGCCACAATGCTAAATGTTGCTCCAAACAATAGAGCTTGTCTGCTAAATCCATAGGTCGAGATAAATCGGTTGCTAGAAATAAACGAAATATGTAGATTGTTGGTGGTTTACTGTTGATGGCTAACTGTTAGCACTCAACACTAAACGGTGAATGACTAATAGTTTAGCGACTAATAGTTTATCTTTAATTCCAACCACTGATTTACTACCATCAATTAATAAGCAGCCAAGCTTTTGTTGTGACTCTAATAACTATATAATTTTCAGAATTTTTTTTTAAAAAAAAATACCTATATTATTGCAGATAATTTGGCATGACCAAACCATTAATCATTATTTGTATTGATAATGATGCATCAGTTATGAATAGCCTAAAAATCTCTCTAGGTAAGACTCTCGGCAAAGACTATCTGATTGAAAATTTTGAAGGGAGTAAAGGGGTTGTAAAGTTAGTCGAAGAGTTGCGCAATGATGAGTATGAAGTGGCTTTAGTTTTGGCTGGTGCTGTTATCCCTGATCTAAAAGGGGATGACTTATTAAACATAGCTTATTTTTTCTCTAACCAAACTCTCAAAATTATGCTGACGGGTGATCTGGATTTGGAAGCTACAGCCAAGGCTATTCGGTATGCAAAGTTATATCGTTACCTAGGGAAGCCTTGTCCATCTGAAGACCTGAAATTGACAGTCATAGAAGCCATACATAGTTATCTTCTTGAGGAAACACTGAAGGAACAAAATCGCCAACTTCAGGAACTCAATCAGCAGTTGGAAAAAATAATCTGTGATCAAGCAGCACAGATTTCAGAATATACTACAGCACCAGAACAAGCTAATCAAGAGTGGCAGCACCTGAGTGCTATAAACCGTCAGCAAACTGTCCTAGTTGATGAACTGCTAGAGAACCAGTATCAATTGACTCAGTTCCTAGAAAGGATGCCTGTGGGTGTGGCTGTGTTTAATGATAAGGGGGTACTAGAATTCCTAAATTATAAGGCGCGGCAGTTATTCGGCAAGGGAGTCGTGCCATATACTACAGCTGAGCAAATGCCAGAGGTTTATCAACTTTATGTTGCCGGAACAAATCAGCTATACTTTGCTGAAAAATTACTTGCTGTAAAGGCATTAAAAGGTGAAAACGCCACCCTGGATGATATTGAAATCCACCAAGGGGACAAAATTATCCCTATAGAAAGTTGGGGAACACCTATCTTTAATGAATTGGGTGACATTGCCTATGCTATCGTCGCTTTTCATGATATCACCCAACGCAAAAAAGCAGAAGCAGAACACCTACGCTTGATGCAGGAATTCTCGCAAGTCAATCAAGCTTATGAAAGCTTTGTCCCCCATCAGTTTCTCCAGTTATTGAACAAACCAAGCATTACGGATGTTCAATTAGGGGATCATGTTCAGCAAGAGATGTCGGTGCTATTTTCCGATATTCGCTCCTTTAGCACCCTCTCGGAAAGTATGACACCTGAGGAAAATTTTGAATTTATCAATACCTATCTTTCTCGTATGGAATCTGCCATCACTGAAAATCATGGCTTTATTGATAAATACATGGGGGATGGGATTATGGCTCTGTTTAACGAAAGTGCTAATCATGCGGTCAACGCCGGAATTGCTATGCTAACATCCCTAGCTGACTATAATCAATCTCGGCAAAACTCAGGACACCCAGCCATCACCGTTGGCATTGGCATCAATACTGGTTCGTTGATGCTAGGAGCAGTGGGAGGAAAAAATCGGATGGATAGCACTGTTATCAGCGATGGGGTTAATTTAGCGTCTCGTTTAGAAGAATTAACGAAACGTTATGGGGTGCCGTTATTAATCACTCACCATACTTATTGGAAGTTAGATAATCCCTTAGCTTATGCCATTCGCTTGATTGATCGGGTACCAGTCAAGGGGAAATCGGAAATGGTGACAGTTTATGAAATCTTTGATGCCGATCAACCGCAAGTGCGAGAAGGGAAGTTAATTACTCGCAGCAAATTTGAACAAGCCTTGGTACTTTATAATCTGCGTTCTTTCTCCAAGGCATCAGTTCTGTTTCAGGAATGTCTACGCTTGAATCCAGGAGATAGTGTAGCACAAATTTATCTTGGACAATGTCAACTTCATACTCGTCTCTCTGGAGTGACTAAAATCAAGCAACACTTAAAATATAGTTGACAAAATTTTGATTATGATGTAGTACACAAAGCTAATAACACACTGTCGTTTTATAGTCTCGGCTTGAGTTAGCTGAATCCGCGAGAAGCCCCACAACGAACATGCGCAGCATGAGTGTGGGATGAATCGCGGAGCTGGAACTCTGATAAACAGCCTGAAAAACGTTATACTAAAAATAGTAGGGAAAACAAATTAAGAGCTAACCGCCACCTGCTAAGTAAAAAAAAGAACTTTTTTAATTGTTCCGGTGCGGAGGGGCATCCCGTATCGTTAATAAAGCTTACCGAGTATCCTAAGCAATAGCTGGAGTTGGTAAGAAGCCCACACTGAACCGATAGGTCAGTGTGGGAGTATGTCACCTAACTTGGCATCAAGTTAAAGATTCACCGTTGGATGTAGAAGATGCCAATTTTTCCAATTGCTCCTGCTGGTCTTGGCTAATGCAAGATTGAATCACTCCCTCCAAGTCCCCCTCCAGCAAAGGAGCGAGGGAATAATTTTGACCCAGTCGGTGATCGGTGACCCGATTATCTTTGTAGTTGTAGGTGCGAATTTTCTCAGAACGAGCCCCTGTACCAACTTGGGAACGCCTCATCGAGGTCACCGCTTCCTGTTGTTCCTGTAACTTGATCTCATACAGCTTAGCCCGGAGAATTTGCATGGCTCGCTCTCGGTTTTGCAGCTGAGATCGTTCTTCTGTACAAAAAATGCGAATTCCTGTAGGCTTGTGGTATAAATCAACTGCTGTTTCGACTTTGTTTACGTTCTGACCACCAGCACCACCAGAACGGGCTGTAGAAATTTCGATCTCCTTGGGGTCAATCTCCACATCCACCTCATCAACTTCTGGCATCACGGCTACCGTTGCTGTTGAGGTGTGAACTCTACCGCCAGCCTCAGTAACAGGTACTCGTTGGACTCGATGAACCCCAGCTTCAAACTTCAGCTTGCTGTAAACTTGGTCTCCCTGAATTTCTAATATCGCCTCTTTGAAGCCTCCCATATCCGCCAGAGACTCACTCAATAACTTTACTCGCCAGTTTTGACTTTCGGAATAGCGTGAGTACATCCGTACCAAGTCCCCTGCCCAGATACTTGCTTCATCGCCACCAGTTCCTGCCCGAATCTCCAGCATGATATTCTTTTCATCATTCGGGTCTTTGGGCAAGAGTAATATTTTAAGTTCTCTTTCCAGGTGCTCTAGCTTGGTCTGGAGTTCCTCAACTTCCAGAGCTGCCATTTCTTGCAATTCTGGCTCACCAGTGGATTCTTTAAGGATTTGCCGTGCTCCTGCCAACTCCTCTTGGGTTTGCTTCCAGTTGTCGTAGGTAGCAACAACTCCTTCTAGGGAGGAACGAGCTTTTGCCACTCGTTGCAACTCATTGGGGTCTGTGGCGATATCTGGATCAGCCAGACGCCTTGTTAACTCATGGTAGGTTTGCTCGACAGAGTTGAGTTTTTCCAGCAGGTAGGTTTCAGCCATGGTTTATGCGATCGCTCTCTTGAAATAGCCTCAGAAGTTAGGAAGGATGAAGTATAAATTTATGAATTATGAAGTGGGAAGTATTAAGTGGGAAGTTTAAGTCCTAACTGTTTATCAAGTTTTTAGTCAACCTTAAGTTAGCCATCGCTAAACCCATTTCATCGTTCATTCCTCCTGGTTCATCGTTTATCCTTCATCCTTCACCCTTGAACTTTAGGAGCTATTTCTTTGTCCCATCAGAGCTAGCTGTATTTTCTGCAGCATCCAGCATCCCATATTTCCGCATAAAGCGTTCAACTCGCCCTTCCGTATCAATAATTTTCTGGGTTCCTGTGTAGAAGGGATGATTACCAGACCAAACATCTACGTGAAGTTCTGGCTGAGTTGAGCCAACGGTCATCACAACTTCCCCGTTGCAATAGACTTTGGCTTCTGGGTACCACTCTGGGTGAATATCTGGTTTTGGCATAGTTCCTCCTTTGCTTTGTATTTTACTATATAATTAGCTAATTTTCCATTGCTAATTGTTAAATTCTGGTAAGGATACGCGCTACATCACAGGCTATAAGCCTGTGCCACCCACGCTACTTGAGGTGCTATCAGCCCCTTAGCAGTCAGCTTTTCAATCCTGTCAAACTTAGGCATGTGGCTTAATATTGCCCATACATTAGCTATTGTGGACAACCCTTAATCCGCTAATTTATTAGCTTATTTATTATTGCTTTTAGCTAAAAGTTTATTGGCAATGGCTGATAGCTGATAGCTAAGGTCTGAATGCTTACAAATTTTTAATTACCATGTTGAATTTTAAATTAGCCAGCTGATAATTTATCGCTTCGAGTATTGGGGGGCTTTCCGAGCTTTTTTCAAGCCATATTTCTTGCGCTCTTTTGACCGTGGGTCACGAGTCAAGTAGCCTTCTATTTTAAGAGGTTGACGGTTTTCTGGGTCTAGTTCACACAATGCTCTAGCAACCCCTAGACGCACAGCATCAGATTGTCCCGTTAAGCCACCACCGTGGGCATTTACTAGGATATCGTACTCATTTTCCAAACCTAAGGTTTCCAAAGGTGCTTTCAGGCTGGCTAGGTACATGGGGTTAAAATTAAAGTAAGCGTCCCCTGGACGTTTATTAACAATCAACTGACCGCTACCGGGAACCAAACGCACTCTAGCAACTGATGACTTACGACGACCAGTTCCCCAGTAAACAGCGCGACCTGCTTGTTCTTCTGCTTGCATTGGTTTTAGCCTCCTGGAATTGTTTTAATAGTTAGTTCTTGGGGTTGTTGTGCTTCATGGGGATGGGTCTGACCAGTGTAAACTTTCAGCTTCTTGAAAAGTTGGCGACCCAGAGAGTTTTTAGGTAGCATACCCTTGACAGCTTTCTCGATAATTCTTTCAGGTATACGTGCTTGCAATTGAGCAAAGGTTTCTGTCTTCATACCGCCAGGACGACCGGAATGGCGGCGGTATAGTTTTTGATCCCGTTTTCTGCCAGTTACCATAACTTTTTCGGCATTGACAACAATCACGAAGTCACCAGTATCCATGTGGGGAGTGTAAGTAGGTTTGTTTTTCCCCCGCAGAATGATTGCTATTTCACTGGCTAGTCGTCCTAGACGCTGGTTGGTGGCGTCTACAACGTACCACTTTTTTTCGATTGAGTCTTTAGTTGGGATGTGGGTTTTTTCCATCGGTTCAATCAATATCAGGTTTACGGTTGGGTTGAAAGCTTGTCCCTTGTAGCTTGGTCTTTTGGCTCACGCTTCACAGGTTGTTCTACCCCAAGGAGCCCTTGTCGGTTAGTAGGTTGACAGTAAAAATTGAATGTTACTTATCTTTAGAAGTAGCCTTCAGGCTTGTTACCTGTCACCTTCACCCCCTCTTCAACCTTGTTACGTGTAGTCTTCAACCCGTCAATTGAGGTAATATAAATTTGGGTTGAGAATCATACCATATTTCTGGGGGAAAGGGGCATTCCGGGTAGCCAACCCTTAGCAAGCACAAGCCTTTGGCTGGGGAAGCGTGTTTCACCTTGTCCCGCTGTTGGTTAACCCAGATGTCAGTAAACTGTTCTGGGGTTAGCTTCCCTATTCCCACTTGTACTAGCATTCCTACCAACAGACGCACCATACCATATAGAAATCCGTTAGCTTGAATTTCTATATGAATAAATGATCCATTGCGGTAACATTCGGCTGCTTGCACATTTACCCAGGAATGCGATCGCCCCGAGTTGCTTCGGTGAAAGGCTGCCAAGTGATGCTTACCCAGCAGTGGTTTTAAGGCTGCCTGGATCAGGGATTCATCAAGAGGAGCTTGATAATAGTGCCAACAAAAGGGTTGGACAAACAAGTTAGGGCAGGCGTCGGTATAGATTGTGTATCGATAACGACGCCAGATGGCACTAAACCGAGCATGCCAGTCTGGTGAGACTAATGCTGATGCTCGGACTAAGATATCCTCTGGCAGTCTACTATTGAGTATGGCTGCCCAGCGATGGGCTGGTATGGGACCTGTGGCATTAAAATGAGCGACTTGGGCAGCAGCGTGAACCCCTGTATCAGTACGACCAGCACCATATAGGGTGATGTCTCGCTGTTGAACGGTGGACAGAACTGTTTCAATTTCCGACTGAACACTGCGATGCTTTGGTTGTCGCTGCCAGCCATAAAAGTTATTACCCAGGTATTGAATAACCAGGGCAATTCGCTGGATAGCTTTAGCATCGTTGGCAGACATCATGGATTAACGATTAACAATTGACATTTTTAATGGTTAATTGCTTTAATGGTTAATTGCCTCAGACTAGTTCAATAATAGATATTTCTGCATTATCACCACGACGCCGCACCGTGCGCAGAATTCGGGTATATCCGCCATTGCGATCGCCATATCGATCCTTCACTCCAGCAAAGAGGGAGTGAACTAACTTTTTGTCGTAGAGATAGGCAATTGCCCTACGTCGGGATGCCAAGGAACCATCCTTGGCCAGGGTAATGATTCGCTCCACCTCCGAACGAATGGCTTTTGCCCGAGCTTTAGTGGTAGTGATTCGACCATGACGCAGTAATTCAGTGGTCAGGGATCTCATCAGAGCCCGACGTTGATCTGCTGGCTTGCCCAGTTTTGGGACACGACGCCCGTGACGCATTTTTTAGCTTCCTCCTTTTTTTTGAACAAGATTTGCCTTTATTCCTAGGGTTTAGACTAGCTACTTGCGTGCTTCTCCAGTCCCTTAAGTTTAATTGTTGTGGTTAAGTCTTAGCGGATTTTTCGTGGGGCAGTGTAATTCCTAGACGTCGTTGCAGAGCTTCAATCACTTCTTCAGCCGACTTTTGACCAAAGTTTTTGATTTCTAGGAGGTCTTCCTGACTATAATCGAGCAAATCGGAGACAGAGTTTATCTGTGCTCGTTTCAGGCAGTTGTAAGCCCGAACCGAGAGTTGTAATTCTTCGATCGGGATTTGGCTGGTCGGATCGTCATCATCACCATAGTCATCTTTAATAGATTCGAGATTAATATCCTTGAGAGGATTGAACAGATCCACGAGGGTACCAGCCGCTTGAGATAGAGCTTCTTGGGGAGTTATACTACCATTGGTCCAGACCTCTAAAGTTAAGCGATCCTTTTCCAGAGCACCATCAATGCGAGTATTTTCAACGCTGTAATTTACTTTAGTCACCGGCATGAACACAGAGTCAATCTGGAGGAAATCTACCGCTGTTGATTCATCATGCCCCCGTTCCACAGAGCGATATCCTGTACCTTTTTCGATGCGGAACTCCATTTCCAGCTTAGCCCCTTCTGCTAAGGTAGCAACATACTGACCTGGAGCAATAATTTCCACCTCCGAGGGCAAATCAAACTGAGCAGCTCTCACAGTGGATGGCCCAGTAATCATCACTCGACCTATCTGAGGTTGAGAGGTGTAGCTTTTGAGGACAACTTCCTTCATATTCAGCATAATTTCCAGGACATCCTCTCTGACTCCCTCAATTGTGGCAAACTCATTGTTTACGCCAGCAATCCGGACAGCCGTCACTGCTGCCCCTTCTAGGTTGGACAGCAAAACTCGTCTGAGGGCGTTGCCAACCGTTGTGCCTTGACCACGTTCGAGAGGCTCTAGGACAAATCTGCTATACTGACTTTGGTTCTTCAGTGTTTTGGATTCTACACACTCAATCTGAAACTGCGCCACAGAGTGACCTCCCTCTATTCATAAGACCCCTTTAACCGAATACAGGTTGAAGGGATAGTAAGCCAAAGGGTAAAAAGGGTAAGAAGTTTCTTATGAACCTCCTCCTTTCAAGCTACTTTCCTTTCAACCTAACGGTCGCAAAAAATATACTCTTATACTCGACGCCGTTTGGGTGGACGGCAGCCGTTATGAGGAATTGGAGTTACATCCCTGATTAGGGTGATTTCCAGTCCGGCTCCTTGCAGGGCCCGAATAGCGGTTTCTCGACCTGCTCCTGGTCCACTCACCATCACTTCCACCTGACGCATACCTTGGTCTATGGCTCGTCGGGCAGCACTGTCAGCAGCGGTCTGAGCAGCGAAGGGAGTTCCTTTTTTTGCCCCCTTAAATCCACTAGAGCCAGCTGAAGCCCAAGAGACTACATCCCCTTTGGTGTCAGAAATGGTGACGATAGTATTATTGAACGTAGACTGGATATATGCTATTCCATTGGGTACATTGCGTTTCTGCTTTTTTGTACCACCTTTTTTAGTTGGTCGCGCCATGTCACTTGACTTTACTCTATAGGTGATTAATTATCTTGGGGTTGAGTAACCTGAACAATTTTGTCGAAAGTCTTTTGTCCAAAGTCTTTTGTCCAAAGTGACTAACAGAAGGTCTCCTGGCAGTTACTTTTGACGAATGACCAATGACAAGAAAGCTGTGGTGGATAGTTGGGCTGACTAGAGCTATTACTTCTTAGCCGGTGCTTTTTTCTTTCCAGCGATAGTCACTCGTCTACCGCGACGGGTACGGGCATTAGTGCGGGTTCGCTGTCCTCTCACGGGTAGTCCCATGCGATGACGACGTCCGCGATAGGTACCAATATCTACTAGGCGCTTGATGTTCATTGACTGCCAGCGCCTTAAATCCCCTTCCACCTGATAATTTTTTTCGACAGCTGCTCTGAGGGCAGCCACCTCCGCATCGGTCAAATCCTTAACCCTCGTATCCGGGTTAACTCCTGTTGCTGCTAAAATGTCTTTAGACCGCGACAGACCGATTCCATAAATGTAGGTCAGACCTATTTCTACACGTTTATCGCGAGGTAGGTCTACACTGGCAATCCGAGCCACGCTTGCTTCTCCCTTGACTGAAGTTTTGTGCTACAAATTAAATGTATGGATTAAGTGTATGGATTTGATGTTTATCCCTGACGCTGTTTGTGCTTGGGATTGGGGCAAATTACCATAACTCTACCGTGGCGTTTAATTACGCGGCACTTCTCACACATTTTTCGGACAGATGGCCTAACTTTCATCTCTTTTTTTTTTGGACACAATGCAGTTGGTTATTATATCTTTTTTTAGGTTGACTTGTCAAATTTAACTTATTTTAAATAAAACAGAAGTCCCTGCTAGTTTTACTTCTTACGCAGGCGGTAGGTAATCCTGCCTTTGCTTAAATCGTAGGGGGTTAGTTCAACTTTGACCCGGTCTCCAGGCAGAATTTTGATGTAATTCCGACGGATTTTACCGGAAATATGAGCTAGGACATTAAAGCCATTGTCCAAGTCAACCCTAAACATGGCATTCGGCAGTGACTCAGTCACCGTGCCTTCCATTTCAATTAAGTCTTGTTTAGCCAACGTGTTTTAACCTCAATACAACTATCCCCGTATGTTCTAAATTTTGATTATTTAATTCAGGGAGTCTTAACATATTTTATCAAATCCAAAATTATACCAACTAAAATACTTTTCCACCAACTTTGGAGTAGCGGTGTCAGGGAAGCATTTTTACCGTGGCCTAGCTCAAGGCATAGGTTACACCGGTCGAACCATTAGAATAACCATTAGTCTAAATTAGTCTAATTATTAGGCTAATGGTATTAGCTACAATAGGGTCAGATGATGGCTGACCTGCCGGACGCAGGGGGTTTCCGACTTTCCTCATGGGCTTACCCTAAAATCATTACCCTAGAACTTGTTTAATCGATTCGGTGACTTGCTCTAAGGAGAGATCACCATTAATAGATTTTAAAGCTGAGTGTTCTCGGTAAAATTCCACCAAAGGAGCTGTTTGATGGTTATAGACCTCAAGACGTGTGCGGATAGTTTCCTCATTATCATCTGTACGTCCCTCCTTACGACCCCTTTCCAATAGTCTGTCGATCAAAACCTGATCTGGAACTTCCAGGTTGATGGCACCATCCAAAGTTTGGTCAAGCTCTTGCAACAGGTCATTCAAGAAATGGGCTTGGCTGACGTTACGGGGAAAACCGTCTAAAATCCAACCTTTTTGAGCATCGGGTTGATTTAGGCGATCGCGGATCAGATCTATGAGCAACTCGTCAGGAACTAATTCTCCCTTATCCATATAGGACTGAGCTTTTTGACCCAGGAGGGTTTGAGCACTTACAGCCCCTCGCAAAATTTCCCCGGTGGAAATGTGAGGAATCCCTAGTTGTTCAGCCACAATTTTGGCTTGAGTTCCTTTACCTGCTCCTGGAGGTCCTAAAAAGATTAATCTTTTCATGTGTCATGTGTCATGGGTGATGTGTCAGTTGGTTTTTGTCCTAGGCAATGAACAACAACCAACTGACCCGAAAATTTGAGGCTCATCCACCTAAAAAAGCTGCTGCGCCCATTGCCCAATAATCGCTTTACTGCTTGACCATACCTTCGTAACGCTGGGAAATCACGTAGGTTTGAATTTGCTTGGCTGTGTCGATGGCAACCCCCACCAAAATCAGCAACGATGTGGCACCTAATCCCCTAAATGTGGTTACACCAGTGGCGCTTTCGACTGCAGTTGGTACTACAGCTACCAGTCCTAGGAAAATTGCTCCTAATAAGGTCAGTCGGTTCAAAACTCTCTCTATATATTCACTCGTAGCCCTTCCTGGTCGAATACCAGGGATACTCGCCCCCATTTTCTTCAAATTCTGGGACATATCTACTGGGTTTATAATCAGGGAGGCGTAGAAGTAGCTAAAGAACAAAATCAAGACTAAATAGACAGCAACATAGACCCAAGGAGTTTGACCATTGGGGTTGAGATAATTGGCAATCTGGATTAGGACTTGATTGATTGAGCCTAAAAATCCATTGCTATTATCGCCACTAGTTATCCCAGCTAGGGATGTGGGTAGGATTAAGACGGCTGAGGCAAAGATAATTGGCATTACGCCACCTTGGTTTAGCCTTAGGGGCAAATAATTTTTCCGCTCCCGGTAAAGACGCTTACCAACTTGACGTCTGGCAGTAATAATCGGAATTCGTCGGCTTCCTTCTTGCACAAAGACAATACCGACAATCATGACTAGGAAAACTAACAGCAGCACAATTACCTTACCCACCGTTTCTCGACCGCCGGTCTGAGCAAGTTCAATGGTTTGACCCAAGGTGCGGGGCAAAACAGCAACAATATTGACAAAAATCAACAGTGACGCTCCGTTGCCAATGCCTCGTTCGGTAATTAACTCTGATAGCCACATCACGAACATAGAGCCAGCCGTGAGGGCAAGGACAGTTTCAAACACGAAGAATGCGCCTGGTTCAACAGCAAACCGCTGTGCCCACAACGATAAGCCAATACTTTGAATCACAGACCAGCCTAGGGCAACATAACGGGTAATCTGACCGATTTTTCGACGCCCTGCTTCACCTTCATTTTTCTGCAAATTTTCTAAAGAAGGAATTGCTGCCGTTAGCAGTTGTAGGATAATCGAAGCATTAATATAAGGCAAAATTCCCAAGGCAAAAATCCCTAGGGCGGAAAAACCACCACCAGAGAAAAAGTCCAAAAGACCGACAAACGGGCTATTCTGGAGTTCTGCTGAAAATCTGGCTCGATCAATTCCTGGTACAGGAAGAAAGACACCCAAGCGGGCTAAAATTAACAAACCAACGGTGACAAGCAGCCGACCTCTAAGGCCAGCCGCTTGAGCCATTTGCATAAACGTCTCTTGAGCAGTTGGGGCTTTGTCTCGACTGACTGTCATTTAAGGTACCTCTTGAAGATACAGGAGCATAAGGGCTAAAGGGGTTACTTAGCTATAACTTCCCAGCTGCCACCTGCCGCCTCGATTTTTTGGCGGGCACCACTTGTAAAGGCAGCAGCTTTTATATTGAGTGGCACATTCAGCTCGCCATCACCGAGTAGTTTCAATGGACCATCATTGGTGGTGACTAAACCTGTCTCCAACAAGGATTCCAAAGTTACCTCAGTATTGGCGGGAAGTGATGCCAACTTACCTACGTTGATTGTAGTGTAATGTTTGGGGTTAATGACCGTAAAGTGTTTTAACTTGGGGATACGGCGATATAAGGGCATCTGACCCCCTTCAAAACCAGGTCTTGTCCCTCGACCTGAACGGGATTTTTGACCACGCATTCCAAAACCGCAGCTAGCCCCTTGACCAGCAGCAATGCCACGACCTACACGGCGTCGGCGCTTTTTGGAGCCTTGTTTGGGGACTGCATCATTGATTCTCATCGTTTTTTGTAAGGATAAAAATGTTTTTTTCTCTGATTGACGGCTGACGCTAAACCGTCAACCTTGAGCATATTACTTTTATTTCTACCTAGCTGGTTTTTAATCTATGCATAGATTTGTTCAAGGGGAATGTCCCGTTCTTGAGCCACCTCTGAAAATGTGCGCAGGGAATCAAGAGAGTTGATTGCTGCTCTAGCATTATTGAGGGGGTTATTGGAACCAAGCTGTTTAGCTAAGACATTTTTAACTCCAGCTAACTCAAGTACTGTGCGCACAGCACCACCAGCAATCACACCAGTTCCGGGAGCAGCAGGTCGCATGATCACTTTGGCTCCCACAGCCCTACCTCTAGATGGGTGAGGAATGGAATTAGTTTTGGTTAAGGGTACATCAATGAGTTGCTTTTTGGCATCAGCAACTCCTTTACGGACAGCACCAATTACATCACTGGCTTTGCCTACACCAACCCCCACCTGACCTTTTTCATTACCTACAACTACGATGGCGCGGAAGCTCAATTTTTTACCCCCTTTGACCACCTTACTAACGCGGCGGATTTGGATAACCCGCTCTTGCCAATTACTTTCTTTTTCTTTAGAGCGGTTGCTTTTTCTACGATTTGCCATAGTTCGCTATAGATTAAATCATGATAGTAAGTAATCAAAAATTAGCTGATTTATCGTTGCTAATTTTTAATTGCTAATTGCATAATTGCCATTGTCAGTTGTCAACTTTTAATTAGCAGTTACTAAAAATCCAGCCCGGCTTCACGAGCAGCTTCTGCTAAAGCTTTGACACGACCATGATATAGGTAGCCCCCACGGTCAAAGACCACTTTCTTGAGACCTTTTTCTAGTGCTCGTTGGGCAACCAACTGACCCACTTTAGCTGAGGCTTCACAGGTTGCTCCAGATTTGAGTTCAGATCTCAGAGCTGGTTCTAAAGTTGAAGCTGCCACTATGGTATGTTGCTGATTGTCATCGATAACTTGCACATAAATGTGCTCATTAGAGCGAAATACAGCTAATCTTGGGCGTTCAGCAGTACCACTGACTTTCCGGCGTACCCGCCTATGTCTGTGTCGTATAGATTCTTTTCGAGTAAGTTTCATAGTTTACTTCTTACCTGCTTTACCAGCTTTACGTCTGACTATTTCACCGGCATATCGAATGCCTTTACCTTTATAGACTTCTGGGGGTCGAACTGCACGAATTTTTGCAGCTGTGTTGCCTACAACTTCTTTGTTGATGCCACTCACAATGACGTTGGTGTTGTTTTCAACTTTGACTTCAATCCCCTCAGGAGGAACGATCTCCACTGGCTGGCTGTAACCAACGTTTAAAATTAGATTTCGACCTTTCACTTGAGCTCGATAACCGACTCCCTGAATGTCCAAACGTTTTTCAAAGCCTTTGGAGACTCCCTCAATCATGTTGGCCACCAGAGTGCGAGATAAACCATGACTTTCACGGGCGGTTCGGGTTTCTTCGCGCCGGGAAACCTCTACAGTTTCACCAACTTGCTCAGCTTTAATTGTATCTGGCAAAACCCAATCCAGTTCACCTTTGGAACCTTTGACCTTCACCTGTTGACCGTCTATTGTTACAGTAACTTTACTGGGAATTGGTATAGGGCGCTTGCCAATACGTGACATAAAATTATCCTCCTAACTAAAGAAGTATGAAATATAAAGGTATGAAGTATGAAGTATGAACTATGTCATGAATTGGTTAATCAGCTAATCCGATCAATCCTAGGTTGTTATCGGACCGTTTGGCATATACTTAGCTGATTATTGATCGAACTGATGCTCTAATCTACAGGGGCTTTCAGCTGATAGCTGCCAAGCCTAGATTTTTAAGCAGCGAGTCAGCTGACGGCTCTTAGTAGATCCTTCATCCTTCATGCTTCATCCTTTACCATACGTAACACAGAACTTCACCACCAATTCCCCGACGCCTTGCTTCCCGGTCGGTCATGATGCCATTAGAAGTAGAGATAATAGCAATCCCAATCCCTCCCAAGACTCTTGGCAGTTCTTTACGGTTGGAGTAAACTCGCAATCCAGGTTTACTCACCCGCTTCAGGGATCTGATAATTGGTTTGCGATTGTTGCCCTTGTATTTTAGGGAAACAACTAAGTATTTTTTGACCCCTTCGCCTGCTTCCTCAAAATCAGTAATAAAGCCTTCTTCTTTGAGTACTTGGGCAATCGCCCGGGTCATTTTAGTTGATTGTACATTTGTTGTTTGATGCCGAACCAAGCAGGCATTTCTAATGCGGGTCAGCATATCTGCAATTGTGTCGTTTGCCGGCATTGTTCCTTCCTATGATTACAGGCTTATTTATCCCGGAAAGGCATTCCCATCTCTTTGAGTAAGGCGCGACCTTCTTCGTCAGTGTTGGCAGTGGTGACTATGGTAATATCCATACCACGAATCTGATCGATACTGTCGTAGTCTACTTCTGGAAAAATGAGTTGCTCTCGCACCCCAAGAGTGTAGTTACCACGACCGTCAAAGCTTCTAGGGCTAAGACCCCGAAAGTCCCGAATTCTTGGCAGGGCTAAGTTAATTAGCCGCTCTAGAAAGGAGTACATACGCTCTGAACGGAGGGTAACCGTCACACCAACAGGCATCCCGGCACGGATTTTAAAACCCGCGATCGCTTGTTTTGCTCGTGTGACCACCGGTTTTTGACCGGTGATGATGGCAATTTCGCTTACCGACGATTCCAGAGCCTTGGCATTTTGAGATGCCTCTCCTAATCCTCGGTTAAGACTAACTTTGACTAATTTCGGTACTTGATGAATGTTTTTGTAACCGAATTGCTCTTTTAATTTGGGGACTATTGTTTCCTGGTATAGGATTTTTAACCCTTTTGTCATAGTTTTTTTCCTTTGATTTCCCTGGGCTTGGTCAGGGCAATTGTCATTAGTTATTAGTCATTGGTCATTGACCATTAGCCATTAGTAACTGCCAAGAGTAATTTTTTTGTTACTTTTTTGAGTACTGAGGACTAAGGATTAAGCACTAGGGACTAATTAGTCAATAATCTCACCAGTCTTTTTGAGCATCCGCACCTTACGACCATCGTCGGTAAAGGTATAGCAGATTCGGCTAGCAATTTTTTCTTTATTCGAGTAAAGCATAACGTTGGAGCTATGGATTGGAGCTTCAAATGTAGCAATTTGACCTTTCTCACCTTCTTGTTGAGGCTTGACATGCTTAGTTTTGACGTTAACTCCTTTGACTACTACCTTGCTAATTTTGGGTAGCGTCCGCAAAATTTCTCCAATTTTGCCTTTATCTCGACCGGCAATCACTTGTACCGTGTCGCCTTTTTTAACGTGCATTTTGTAGCGTAATGGGGTATCAGTTTGTGCCTTCTTGTGTTTACTTGGCATCAGAGTACCTCCGGAGCAAGGGATATAATTTTTGTGAAGTTTTTCTCTCGCAGTTCCCGGGCTACAGGGCCAAAAACGCGGGTACCTCTGGGATTGCCATCTGCGTTTATGATTACTGCTGCGTTGTCATCAAAGCGAATACTCATACCGCTTTCCCGACGTAGCCCCTTGCGGGTGCGCACAATCACAGCCCTAACTACATCTGACTTTTTGACCCCCATATTTGGAATGGCATCCTTGACCACACCAATAATTACATCACCCACACCACCGTAGCGCCGATTTCCTGCACCAATAACGCGGATGCACATGATTTTTCTGGCTCCACTGTTGTCAGCAACGTTTAGGTAGCTCTCTTGTTGAATCATCAGTGTTCCTCCTCTAATAGAGTAATCAGTTATGAGTTAAACGAGTTATGAGTTAAACCTTGGGTTTGTTTCCAAGTCCGAAAGGATTTTCTTCCGAGATCTCACGCACATTTGTAGGTCGTGGAGAACCCACATCGACTAGGGTTAACTCGCTATTTTTAGGAACTACTGACGATTTCAGCAACCATCCAGCGTTTGGTACGACTCAGTGGTCGTGTTTCTCTAATCCGAACGCGATCGCCTTCTTTACATTTATTTTCCTCATCATGAGCTTTGTATCGCTTGGTACGCACAACAATTTTGCCGTACTTTGGGTGGGGAGACCTATTTTCAATAGCCACCACCACAGTTTTGTCCATTTTGTCGCTGACCACCAGGCCAACTCTCTCTTTTGCTGACATACTATTTACTATTCGTCTGATTCTGATTGTGGGGTATCACTTTGTTCTGATTGCGGGGTATCACTTTGTGAGGTATCTGTTGATTCTTTCTGTTTAGCGAGTTGGCGTTCTCGTTCTACTGTCATTAGCTGAGCGATTCGGTGCTTAAGATGCTTAAACTGGTGAGGTTTTTCTAAGCGTTTGGTTGCCTTTTGCAGGCGCAAGTCAAACAACTGACGCTTAGCTGCTAAAATTTCCTGCTCTAGTTCGGCATCGCTCAGACTTCTAGCATCTTCTATCTTGGGCAGAGCCATAGCTTATACCTGTTCCCCTTCACGAGAAATGAACTTCAATTTAATGGGAAATTTGTTAGCAGCCAGACGCATGGCTTCGCGAGCAACCTCTTCGCTTACCCCAGCGATTTCATAGATAATCCGACCGGGTTTAACTACTGCTACCCAAAACTCTGGGGAACCTTTTCCAGAACCCATACGAGTTTCTGCTGGACGCATGGTGACTGGTTTATCTGGGAAAATTCGAATCCAGATTTTGCCACCACGACGAACGTAGCGCGTCATTGCCCGACGACCTGCTTCGATTTGGCGGGAGGTAATCCAAGCTGGTTCTGTGGCTTGCAGCGCATAATCACCAAAGTTAATGGTACTGCCACGAGTGGCCATACCTTTCATTCGTCCCCGGTGCTGTTTGCGATATTTTGTTCTTTTTGGACTTAACATAATTAATTTGTTCTTTGTTAATTGAAAATCGAAACTTGAAAACTGACAATTAACAAGCAAGCAATTTTAAAATGACTAGTTACTAATGACTAGTCATTTGACCGGTCTTCAAACTGCTGGCGGCGTTTTGGCTGACGGCGACGAGGTTGAGCTGTGTTAGGGGCAGGCTTTTCTTCTTGACCGGGAATCACTTCCCCTTTGAAAACCCAAACTTTAATGCCCAAAATTCCATAAATGGTTTGGGCCGTTTTGTAGGAATAATCAATATTTGCCCGGAGGGTATGGAGGGGAACTCGTCCTTCACGAGTCCACTCGCTTCGGGCAATTTCAGCTCCATTTAACCGACCACCTACCTGAACTTTAATGCCTTGGACATCAGCCCGCTGAGCCCGCTGAATTGCTTGACGAACCACTCGTCTGAAGGAAACTCGGCGCTCTAGCTGTTGGGCAATGTACTCGGCAATTAGGGTAGCATCTGCATCCACCCGTGATACTTCCACAACATTGATGCGAATCTGACGATTGTTGCCCAGGGCTTTTTGCAGACCGACACGCAAAGACTCAATACCACTGCCACCACGACCAACAACTACCCCAGGTCGAGCTGTATGAATTTCTAAATCAATCTGGTCAGCTTTGCGCTCAATCCGGATGTCGGAAATTCCAGCATTATTGAGGTTTTTCTCAACATATTGTCTGATTTGGTAGTCTTCCTGCAACAGAAGCGGATAACGCTTTGAGTCGGCAAACCAGCGAGAGCGATGCTCTTGCGTGATACCTAGCCGAAAACCAATTGGATGTATTTTCTGTCCCACTGTTCTTTTCTTTCCCTATTATCGAGGCATAGCGCTATTAGTGTTTGCCGTTGGTAATTCTCAAACTCACTAACTAATCATCTACTTCTGGAGAAACAGCCACGGTGATATGACAGGTTGGCTTGCGAATCTGATAAGCACGACCTTGAGCTCTTGGTCGATACCGCTTCAAGCTTGGTCCCATATCCGCAAAAGCTTTAGTGATGTATAAGCTAGCTGGGTCAATCCCTGCATTGTGTTCAGCATTGGCAACAGCGGAGCGTAGTACTTTCAATACTGGTTGGCAAGCCCGGTAGGGCATGAATTCCAGAATGATCAGAGCTTCCCGATAGGAACGCCCCCGAATTTGGTCAAGTACTCGCCTGACCTTGCTTGGAGACATCCGAATGTAGCGTGCGATCGCTTTAGTTTCTGCTGTAGTGTCTATGGCCATCGTTCCATCATTTGCTTTCTTTATAGCTACTAACTACTGAACTAATCACTTTAACGACGGGCCTTACCATCCTTAACATGTCCCCGAAATGTTCGAGTCGGGGCAAATTCGCCCAGCTTATGACCTACCATCTGCTCATTGATAAAAACTGGTACATGTGTCCGCCCGTTATGCACGGCAATGGTGTGACCTACCATCTGGGGCACAATGGTCGAGGCTCTTGACCAGGTTTTAATCACCTGTTTTTCGCCTTTAGCATTCAAGGTTTCAATCTTAGTCAGAAGACTATCGGCTATAAAAGGACCTTTTTTTAATGAACGACCCATAATTCAACGCTCGTTAGTTTTTAGTTGTTAGTTGGTAGTTAATAGTTGCGTTTTTGGTAGTTAGTAGTTGCTAGTTACAACGTTTAACCTGCTAACTTTAACGTTCAACTCCTTAAGAATCGCGACCGCCGCGCCCTCGCTTAGAGGATTTCCGCCTACGCCGGACAATTAAAGAACTACTTTGCTTTTTGACCTTACGAGTTTTGGCTCCCAAGGCTGGTTTCCCCCAGGGGGTCACTGGACCACTTCTACCAATAGGAGCTCTACCCTCACCACCGCCATGGGGGTGATCTACCGGGTTCATTACACTGCCCCGTACTTGGGGACGACGGCCTCTATGTCGATTGCGACCAGCTTTACCTAAACTCAAGTTTCTGGCTTCAACATTACCGACCTGTCCAATAGTGGCGTAGCATTCTTTACGCAACATCCTGACTTCACTAGACGGCAGCTTTAGGGTGACATAGTCACCTTCTTTAGCTTGCACTTGAGCAGTGGCCCCGGCTGCACGAACAATCTGTGCTCCTCGCCCTGGGATCAGTTCAACGTTATGCACGTTGGTGCCTAAGGGAATATCTTTTAGGGGCAAGGCATTGCCTATTTCGATGGGAGAGTCAGGCCCAGATATGATGCTTGACCCCACTTCCAAACCCACAGGATGCAAGATATATCGCTTTTCCCCATCTTGATAGTAGAGCAGCGCAATCCTAGCATTCCGATTAGGGTCATACTCAATTGCTGCCACTTTTGCGGGAATATTGTGCTTATCCCGGCGGAAGTCAATTACCCTGTATAGACGCTTATGTCCCCCACCGCGATGGCGACAGGTAATAACACCGCGATTATTGCGACCTTTTTTACGATGCTTAGACTTGGTTAGGGATTTTTCTGGCTCAGTCCGAGTAATCTCAGCGAAGTCTGAGACAGTACCCTGACGAGTGCCTGGGGTGTATGGTCGATAGCTACGGATGCCCATAACAAGTATTTTTTACTTAGTTTGTCTTAACTAGTTTGTCTTGACTAGTTTGTCTTAACAATTGACAATCTACCAATTGGCAATTAACCAAATTAATAATTAGCAATTAGCAATTAGCCAGTTTTATACGTCTGGGAATAGAGTAATCGAATCTCCTGGAGCTAGGGTAACAATCGCCCGTTTGTACTGGGTTTTGTAACCTACAAATTTTCCCACTCGACGCTTTTTCCGTGGCGGACGTAGGGTATTTACTGCCACCACTTTAACTTCAAAAAGACTTTCAATCGCGGCTCTAATTTGTGGCTTTGTCGCTTTGATAATCACATCAAAGACATACTTGTTCTGCTCCATCAGTAGGGTCGCCTTTTCAGTCACAATTGGGCGAATCACCAAATCAGCAAGGTCACGGGGGTTATACTCAGTCATTGTAAACCTCCTGAATTTTGGCAAGAGCTGTGTTAGTGGTCACGATTTTATCAGCGGCCAGTATATCATAGATATTCAAGTTGGTGGCATAAATCAACTTGACAGTTGCTAGGTTACGGACTGATAAATAAACCTTTTCTTCTGGCTGAGCTAGGATTATGAGAACTTTTGACTCAGGCTCAATTCCCCACCGACCAATTGCTGCCACCACATCCTTGGTCTTGGGTCGTGGTAGTTGTTCAACAAATTCCTCTACCACAATCAAATCCTCTGCTCGACTCATAAACGCTGTTCTTAGAGCCAAGCGACGCTCTTTGCGGTTCATTTTCTGGCTATAGTCTCTGGGTTTCGGACCAAAGATCACACCACCACCACGCCATAGGGGTGAACGATTAGAACCAGCACGAGCACGACCGGTTCCCTTTTGTCGCCAAGGTTTGCGTCCTCCACCTCTAACTTCGGAACGAGTTTTTGTACAAGCATTGCCTTGACGAGCATTGGCCATTTGTCTAACCAGTGACCGGTGAACAATGTGGGCAGCGTTTTCTTCTTTGGCAACTCGCATCTGGAGTGTTGCCTGCCCTACTTCTTCCCCTTGCCAGTTTCGCACTGAACAATCTACCATTTGTTCTCTCCTTCTTAGCGAGCAAGCGTTTAGCAATTAGCTGTTAGCTTTTAAGCACTCAGGGGGTGCTAGTAGTAAAAATAAACAGTTACATATACATCAGGCTTACACCTAACGATGAGGGAGCTAATTGCTTTTTCCTTCTGACTAACGTCCGACTTTATTAGTGGGTGCAATGCTCAAAAGTGTCCCTGGTTTACCGGGAACTGCACCTTTAATCAGTAGCAAATTGCGCTCTGCATCTATCTTGACTACCTCAAGTTTGCGAATTGTCACCTTGGTCCCGCCGTAACGACCAGCCATTTTCTTACCTGGATAGGTACGACCAGGGGTTGTCCCTGCTCCAGTGGAACCTGGGAGGCGGTGGTTTTTGGAACCATGAGCCATCGGTCCTCGCCTGAAGTTGTGACGTTTCTGATAACCCGCAAACCCGCGACCAATGCTTTTACCGCTGACATCGATAATTTGACCAATACTGAACATATCGGTATTGACTGGCTGACCCAGTTCAAAATTACTGGTATCATCCACGCGGTACTCACGTAGGTGGCGTAAGGGTGGGGCGCTGGACTTAGCCAAGTGTCCTATTTCAGGCTTATTAATTGCTTTAGGCTTAACTTGGTCATAACCAATTTGAATGGCATTGTAGCCATCTGTCTGGTTGGTTTTTATTTGGGTCACAGTGCATGGCCCAGCTTTTACGACGGTTACAGGAATCGCTCTTCCTTCATCATCGAACACTTGGGTCATACCGAGTTTGGTACCGAGGATACCGACAGACACTGGTTTCTCCTTTGTAGACATTGCAGCAGTCTGGCAGCAGGGATATTCAAGAACCTGAATTCCCTTTGTGCCACAAACCTGGTCATTATAAACCTGGTCACTATTTATAGTGGATAAACCTCTCCTCAAAAAATAAGCAGAGAGCCCACTTTTATCTAGCTCGGCATGATGGTCGAGCTAGATTCTCGTTCAATTGCGTTTACTGGTCAGAAAAGGCTATTAAACTCGCCTGACTTCGCTGGGACTTAAGTTGTTAATCACTCAGTATCCCTTGATCCACGAAAGTGTAAGCACTTATTGACCTAAAGCAGACCCAAGAACTGATTGGAGTTGTTTAAACCTAACTGTCTTTGACCTACTTTAGCCCTGATGCCAAAAAAAACACCTGATATGCTGTGTATATTGTCTTGCCTCGAACCTACTTCTCAGCCCACAGCACACCCAGCTATTCAGTTGCTGAGGAAGCAACTGTCATAATGCCACTATTATATAGTATATAGTATTTTGCTAAGGGTGTCTAGTTAGTTTGAGAATTAGTTTGACAAAAATTTGCTTGCTGTATGGATTTATGTGAAATCGGGGGATGCGATCGCTAGCCAACGCCCTTCGGGCTAATCGCCTTTGGCGCGGCTGAGGCCTTTGGCCACGCTTCGCTAAAAGCGATGAAGCGTTCGCGCAGCGTGGCCAAAGGCCTCAGCTTCCGCTAAAAGCGATCGCATAGTCTTGAAACCAAATCATTCACTCCTCATCCCATTCCCCAGACAACAACACACAATCCCCCACCTGCAATACTCCAGCTTCATCCACCGGATTATATAGTTTCCCTTGTCTACGCAACGCCTGAACCATGACATTGTATTGATGCTGGAGATCAATTGGCTTCATACCCACCAAACTTGAATTCTCTACCAAAGTTACCCAATGCTTAGATCCCTCACTAAGGAAACTGCGACTTTCGATCCAGTCTCTAAACGCTGCTAATTCTTCCGGTTCCCCAACAACTAGCAATCGATCCCCTGAACGCAACGTCATCTTACCTTGTGGGTAGTGGACAATATCATTACCTTGTTGAATTGTCAAAACTGTTACCCCAGTCACGTTACGGATATCTGCTGCTGCCAGAGTTACCCAATCTAGACGGGAAGTTTGACTCAAAGTCACCCACTCACTGTCGAGTTCTTGGGCAACATCAGTGATCTCTTGCTGCTTTGAATAGGTAGCTTGTTCAGGTCGTACACTCAAATAGCGGTCTTGGTGAATCCGATTGATCACTGACTGAATCATCCCTGGGGTTTCTCCCAGTGCTACTAGCACATGGGCTCCCATTTCCAATGCTGCCTCAAATTCTGGTTGCACTACTTCCCGCGCCCCTAACTGGGTGAGTAGGTCAATTTCGCTATTTTTGTGAGAACGAGCCACGATATCCAGTCCTGGGGCAAACTTGAGGGCACGTTTGAGCAACAAGCGGGTACTGCCAGGATCGGGTAGGGCAATGGCTAGGGCTTTAGCTTTTTCTAGATGGGCTTTTTCTAACACCAGTTCCGAGTGAGCATCCCCAAACATATAGGGAATTTTCTCATGTCTCAAGCGTTGAATAGCAGCTTCGCTATTTTCAATCACTAGTACCTCATGCCCTTGATTGCGCAGGATTTTGACCAGTACTCGCCCAACTCGTCCATAGCCAGCCACTACCACATGATTACAAATCGTTTCTGGAATTGACAAAGCTTTAGTACCCTGAAACTGACGCAGGTAGCTTTTCAGAAACGGCAGATTTACCAGGTGCTCTGCTATTCGGGGAGACCATCTTAGCCACATGGGTGTCAGGACTAGGGTAATGGCTGTGGTTCCGACCAGGAGTAGATACTGATCCCTAGTGATAAATCCTAACTCAAAGCCAACCACTGCTAAGACAAAGGAAAATTCTCCAATTTGATTGAGACCAAAACTAGCAATAAAAGCCGTTTTAAAGGAATAGCCAAATTTCAGAACAATCGGTAGAATAATGGCTGCTTTACCCCCCATGACTAACATCACTAAACCGATGATTATGCCGAAATTTTCGAGCAGCACTTCCGGCTCAATGAGCATTCCTATGGATGCAAAAAATAGACATACAAACGTGTCTTTAAGGGGGATTATTTTGGCAACTGCTTGGTCAGCATAATCAATTTCAGCCATCATTAATCCTGCCACAAAGGCTCCCATTTCAACGGATAGACCAAGTCCAGCAGTAATCAAAGCAATTCCTAAACACAGGGCAATTACTGTGATCAGAAATAGCTCACTGTTTTCAGTGCGGGCAATATATTTAATGAGATGGGGAATTATCCAGCGACCCGCTGCTAGAGCAGCAGCTAGAAACACCAACGCTTTGAGTAAAGCAACAACTAAAGCTGAGCCAATATCTGAGGGCTGCTGAAGGGCGGGGATGACGGCTAACATCAGACCTAAACTAAGGTCTTGAGCAATCAAAATGGCCAGCATCACTTGACCATGAAGGGTATTGGTTTCTCCTCTCTCCATCAGGGTTTTAAGAACTACTGAGGTGGAGGAAAGGGAGATGATGAATCCGAGCATTATTCCCGGAGTAAATCCATCAACCCAACCAAGTCCATTGGCTAAAACTGCAACTAGGGTAATAGTGAGACTAATTTGCAGTAAACTCCCTTTCAGGACAATATCTTTAAATCGTTTAAGCTGGGATAGAGAAAATTCTACCCCATAGGTGAATAACAAAAAAACAATCCCAATTTCAGCTAGGGATTTGACTTGTTCTAATTCGCCTACGAGTTTAAGACCAAACGGACCAACCAATAAACCACTGGCTAAATAGCCTAAAAGTACAGGTTGACGTAGCCGATTGGCAAGGTAGCCTCCCAAAGCAGAAGCCCCTAGAACTGTGGTTAGATCCAGAATTAAATTGTGTCCTGAGGCCATGATTAGGAATGGGTAATCGGTAATTGGTCACAGGCTTCATACCTGGGGGTTTGCCCTTGTGCCCTGATTTTTTGGTAACTTACCTCACCTGAACTAAGCAACTTGGGCATCAAGGAGTTGGTAAGGAAGGCTCAAAGTACTCTACCCACCTGAGAATTTTTTCAGTTATCTTATGACGGTAGAGATTTCCAAGAACTATGGCTTTAGAACAGTGTAACGTTTGTGGGTCTTTAACCAGCACCAACGATGAAATTTGCCTCAGTTGTGGTTATCCAGCTAAAGGTCGGCCAAAGTTAGTTTTTTTCAAGTGGACTGCTATCGGTGTTGCTGTAGTATTTGCTTTATTTCTCCTACTAGGGGA
>NZ_JAAHIG010000087.1:0-27866 GCF_010692305.1 Moorena sp. SIO4G3
AAATCAAGGAAAAAACGGTTGAAAGAATAACGAGTTCTAAAGGGATTAGGTGCGCCGTGTACTTGGAGACTTGTTCGCACGGTGCTTAGGGGGCGAAGCGGGGGTGACCCCGCCGACCTACCCGATACTGATTCTTCCATAATTTCCTCGGATAAAAATCGACGGACTAAATCTTTGTCAAACCGCAAACCAGCCAGTACATCCACACAGGCCGCTAGGGTTCCTCGTTGACCTTGTTCTTCAATTCTATCGACTTCAGCAACCACTTGCTCTAACAATAGATTAGGCCGATTACTCCTAGCTAAAGTTGCCAAGGGTAACAAAGCCCGATTGGCCAACAGTGGTTGAGGGTCTTGCTCCCACAGACGAATAATTCTATAACGGTGCCAGGTATTAATATCCCTAAACTCGTTATTGAATACCAGATCTGAGGTCGTAGACTTGAGAAAAATTACCACCTGCTCAATCGGACATCGGTACTTGCGGTGTAGTCTGACCCAATAGTCCAACATCCGAAATGGTAATGGTGGCTCGGATGGGGGTAAGGTTTGAAATTCTAGGTGCAGAATTTGGTTTGTACTTTGGAGTAAACTCAGAGCATCAGCTTGAATTGGTTCAGCACTCAATTCGGTTTTAAGTACCTGAATATCCCGAGGTTCTTCACCCAATAGCCAATGAAAAAACTCCGATGGGTATTCTTCGGCTAAGTATTTACAAATATTGTCGTACGCCAAGGCAAATTGTTTAAATTTAAGACTATTTCAGATAGCGATGCAGCGCGGTCTTGGGGGTTTCCCCCATGAGCGACTGCATCAAGACACTGTAGTGAATCTGAGCTAAAAAAGTGATCGCACCCGGATCTTGTTTATTGATTCAAGTTATGATATAAGAGCACTCATGATTTAGATAAGATCTAAAAAAGACCTGATCTAATCAGGTCTTATCAAAATTATTTCTCTCAATGTAATACCACCATGCAAGCATTCAGCCGCCAGCTGATAGCTGTTCGCGTAGCGTGCGCGTAGCGCTTAAGCTGATAGCTGATAGCTGATAGCTATCAGCACCATTAACCCGTTCACCCACACCCGAAAACTTATTCTCCCCTAACCAAATCCTCAACTGCTTCTAGATCAGTCGGTAACCCAGCGGTCAACACCTCTGCTCCTGTCTCGGTAATCAACACATCATCTTCAATCCGAATCCCCCGCACATCATCAAATTTTGCCAATCTATCCCAATCCACCACATCTTTGTAGGTTGACCGTCGCTCCGGGTCATTCAAAATCCCTGGAACTTGATAAAATCCTGGTTCAATTGTGACCAACATCCCTGCTTCCAAGGGTCGGTCTAGTCGCAGGAAGCCCAAGCCAAAGCGATCGCTTCTTTCCCGTCCTGGTGCATAGCCTGCCAAATCCCCTAAATCTTCCATATCATGGACATCTAATCCCAGCAAATGACCAACACCATGGGGAAAGAACAAAGCATGGGCATCCATTGCTACTAAATCCGAGATGTCTCCTCGCAGAATCCCCAAATCTATCAATCCCTCAGCCATCACCCCTGCTGCTGTCATATGAATCTCTCGATATTCCACCCCAGGGTAAAGATTCTTGATACAGAAATCATGGGCTTCTTTGACGACATTATATATATCCCGCTGAGTAGGGGAAAATTTACCAGTCACCGGCCAAGTGCGGGTAATATCCGCCGCCCAACCCATAGCCGTTTCTGCTCCTACATCTGCCAGCAGTAACTCTCCCGGTTGCAGGGAATGGTGATACTCACCATTGTGGAGCACTTCCCCATGAACGGTAACAATACTTGTGTACGCACGGGTCATATTATTGGCAATAATTACCCCTTCCATCGCTCCCCGCACGTCTGCTTCCCGTTTAGCCTTGGGAGTAGCTGCCATTCCCGCTTTATGAGCAGCTATCGAAACCTCAGCGGCTTGGCGCAACTCCGATAATGCCCCCTCGTCATGGTATAACCGTAGGGATATAATGGCTTTCGCTAAATCCAAGTCAATCCCTTCTGGAGCATCAGCGGCTCCCACAGGACGACCTAATACTTCCCCTTGTTGGCTGTAAGTAGTGGGATTTTGAACAGCAATGGTTGCTGCTCCCTGAGAATGCGAACGCAATTCTGAAAGGGGAAAAACCCCATCAGCCCCAATCATCTCAGCAATTTCCTCAGGTGAAGGCACTTCTCCGTGCCACAACGCACTTCCAGAGGCTGGCTTATCCATGAATAAATCCAGTTTGCCATCATTGAGGCCAATTACCGCATTAGTTAGGGGTAAACCAGCAAAATACAAGAAGTGACTGCTAGCCCGAAAAGGGAACGAATTGGCTCGGAAATTCCGAGGACTAGGATGTCCAGACCAGAGAATTACTGGAAAATCCACCAGCTGAGCCAGCTTTTGACGCCGTTGCTGTAGTCTAGTGGCTAGAGAGCCGTCTTGGTTGTTAATCATCGGATTTATAGTAATTTATTAAGTGTTGAAGGTTAACTGTTGAATTGTTATACCGTAAATTCCACAGGTCTTGTGGAATTTGTTCAAAATTATCCCCAGGATCTACCTGAGAGTAAGATGCTGCCAGTGATCGGTTTAGGATTAGCAATGGCAAGGTTCTTGGTCTAACCAACATCCAACTCTGGAAAATGAACCTGAACAGATTAACACAACAGATTAACACCACAAATTAATCCGAACCCATCATCTCCAATCCTCTGGGTAAAACTTATAGAAGTTCTCAGACTCATTAGCTAAACAAGATTTTTTCCCACTCCCCATGCTCTTCACCCTACTCCCTGCTCCCTACTCCCTACTCCCTACTCCCTACTCCCTGCTCCCTATTCCCTAAAACCCAGAAAAACTTCACCCAATTTATAATTGCTATAGTAAATAGTTGAAATCTTAAACACAGAAATATGGTGATCACTCAACTGTTTAATATTGCCAATGTCTTCGTTTTGCCCTTTTGGATACTGATGATTTTCTTGCCAAATTGGGGCATTACCAAGCGAGTAATGGAATCCTATCTTCCCTTCGTCGCTCTAGCAGGTTTATATATTTACCTATTTATTAATAGCATTACACCAGAATCCGCCCAAGCCTTATCCAATCCTCAGTTAGCCGATATTGCCCGTTTCTTTAGTGACGAAACCGTTGCTGCTACTGGCTGGATACACTTCCTAGTTTTGGACTTGTTTGTAGGGCGTTGGATTTATTGGCAAGGGCAACAGGCTGGGATTTGGACTATTCACTCCCTAATTCTGTGCTTATTTGCAGGACCCATCGGACTACTTTCTCATATTATTACCGCTTGGGTTAGCAAGAAATCCACTTCAGATACTCCCTTAGACCCTGAAACTACCAGTCCATCACAGACATAATCAGCAGGTTTGGATGTCGGTTGTAAACATAGGTATTGCTTAAAAAGGCAAGAGGCAATAGCGATGCAGCGCGGTCTTGGGGGTTTCCCCCATGAGCGACTGCATCAAGACGGCAAAAGGCAATAGGCATTCATGCAAAAGAAACCCAGGCGTAACCCTTCCTGAGAGAGGCTACGCCTGGGTAAAGTTTTATTGTCCAATAACAAAAGACCATACAAGTTTACATCTCGTACAGGAAACCCTATACTCTATCATCACCAATAATCCAATAGTAATTTCTTCATTGTCCTTACCTGGATTCACAAATATTTCATTTAGCCATTTACCTTGACAGTCTTATATTAAGTTAGGGTAATCTAAGATTAAGAGCTATTTAAAAACTAACTAAAAGCTTAAGTAAAAAGAAATAACCCCTATAGACTGTTTTCGGCTACTTTTAAGGTCAGAGTAGTTTCTATACCATCGTTACAACTCAACACTAAAGGCTTTGAGCATAATGAGAAGCAACATCAAAAATATTTTTGAAGCTGTTGAAGAATCAATCAATAATATTAATAAGGAATGGTGTAGTTTTCAAGATAAAATCCGTGAGCAGCTACCCCCAGACTACCATACTGAACTCGAAGGTTTAAACCTCGAATTCCAGATAGCGGTAAGTGCATTAGTGAAAGAACTTAGTGAACCGGTTCTTACCTTAGCGACAACCGGGACAACTAGCAGTGGTAAAAGTACCCTGGTTAACTTCTTGTGTGGGGCAGAAATTGTCCCAGTTGCTGTACAAGAAATGAGTGCAGGGGTTGTAACTGTAGAATATAGTGAAACCAAATCTCTGAAAATTGATCAAACTCCAGGGGCACTTTGGGAATGTGGAGAATGGAAAAATCTTACCGACGAAGACATTTATGACCGTTTAGACCAAGTCATGAAGTCCTATCTTCAAGCTAATCGAGACGGAAAAACCAGTGTTGCTTGTCCACAAACAAGGATATATTACCCTTTCCGGCTTGTAGCCAATCCTAAACTGCTTGATTTGCCTGAAAAAACCAAAGTGCGAATCATGGATCTTCCCGGTTTAGCTCATGTGGGCGATGAAGGGAATGGCTCTGTGATTAGAAAATGTAAAGAAGCCTTATGTATAGTTACCTATAATAGTGCAGAAACCGATAGACAAAAAGTTAGTAACTTACTCCAAGAAGTTGTTGATCAGGTCAAAGAACTAGGAGGCTCACCAGCCCGGATGCTCTTTGTGCTGAATCGGATTGATGAGTTTCGTAAAGACCAAAACTGGCCGGATAGTGAAAGAGAGTTTTTCAAAAGAACTGTTCACGATATCAAACAGAAGTTAACTAAGGATCTGGAAGAGTATCAAGAAGATATTAGTGCTTTACAAGTTATAAAAATGAGTGCATTGCCAGCGCTATTGTCAATACAAATGAACAGTGCTAATCAACAAAAAAGTACTCAAGCCTGTAGAAAAATTGACAGTATGTTTAACTTCTTAATTCCAGAAGATATTATAGAAGATTTACCCAGAAAAGTAGAACGATGGGAACACCATGAGCGTCACCGTGTTGCCAAGACGGTTTGGGAAGCCTCTTACGCAAAAGAATTTCACAAATATCTGAAAGAGCATATCGATCAACATTTTCCACAATTAGTTATTCCACAAATTATAGACCGATTTAAAGCTAAAGCAGGTAATGCAGTAACAGAGTGGGCTATACAAACCACTTATGCTTTCATTAATAGCTCAGAAGAAGACTACCAAAAAGAATGTAATAATATTTTCCGAATTCAGCAAGACATTAGTCAGTTTATTTTACAAAAAGCTCAAGAACTAAGAGGCCCTTTTGAACAAATTGAAAATGCTCTAAAAGGTTTAATGGAGGAAAGTAACCAAATCCCTTCACTAGAGCAAGAGTTACCCGATCCTAGAGCAAGAGCAGATCAGATTATTGCCCGTATTATTGGCGAACTAAGAGAAAGCTCTTATCAAGAGCGTGCAGACAGCTTAGTTCCCCTTTATGGATGGCGAAAAGCCATGACAGAAGGGGTAGAGGAAATATTGGAACCTGTAATTGAGTCTTTGGATAACGGCAAACTCTGCTTAAACAGTAAAACCCTTCAAGCTGCTAATCCAACCATGTTTAATCTTTTAGAAAGAACAATTGACGATTTAATTGACTTAGGGTATTCTCCTGAAGTAGCTGAGAACGGCAAGGAGATCGAAGCACGTACGAACCAAGAAAAACGTAATCTTAGCAAGCTCAATGATAAGTTGAATCAATTAGCTGATATCTTAAAGCTTTTGATCAATGAAGCAGTAAAAAAAATATTAGAGCGAGAAATGAGGAGAGTGCGTGATGCTTTAGAAACCTTGTTGAATGCTTACTTATCTATTCTGGAAGAAGGAATGAGCACTATTGCCCCTAATATAGGAATTAGCTTTTCCAGGTTACAATTGGTAAAAATCGACATTGAACTTGAGCCAAGCTTTGAATTTAAAGCAGGATTTCCAATTGTAGAAGGTACATGGTTAGACTATGTTAAAGTTCCGAAATATAAAAGAGACTGGTGGTCTCTCTGGCTTTATGAAAGAATAGTATATAAGAAAAAAATTAAAAAACGCTCTAGTGATAATGCTCAGTTACCAAAAACTGAAGACATGCTAAAAGGATGGCTACTGCAAAAAAATCAGGCAGAAGTAGAAATTTATAGTCAGGTCGCCCATTGGTTTATATCTCAAATCAATAGCTTTATAACTGGAGTTGAGTCTTATCAAAAAGAAATTGTAGACCGTTATCAAGAGCGGCTCGACAAAGCTCACGATCAAGCTACACTGTCTCATCAACAAGACTTATCGATCTGGAATCCCCTACAACTGGAAGCTAAACAACTTGAGGATAATATTAAAAAAGCTGGAAAAGTGCTGAGGTAGTTTATCTTGATTTTGTAAGCTAATAAAGTAACCTGTTTAAGTTACTAATTTTCAGGATTAGGTTTAGCATAAAGAGTACGGCAATGACATGATTCAAGACTACCAAGACCCCCTAAAAATCTATCAAGAGAAGTTCAAGGAAATTTATGCGGCTATTAAAAATCGTGACCGGGGGTGTCTCTATGCAGCCATCACTTATCTAGACCCAGATAATAGTGAAGATATTTGTCACTATTTTGGCATAGATAAAAATTCGACTCTCAACAAGGATATTGAATTTTGTAAACCTTTCTTGTCCAGTCCAATCAAAGATTTATCTATATTTCAAATTCCTTTACTAAAGGAATTCGCAAAAATGAAAGAGGAAGCGGAGCGTCAAGCAGTGGAATTTGCTAATTTTTTTGCCCCAGTTAAAGATAATACCGAAATTTTGACAGGGATAATTATTGTAGCTTTCATACTTACTGCCTTATATATTGCAGTTAAACAATCAGAGCAAAGACGCAAATTAAATAAAACTAGAAATATAAGGGAGACTCAAGTAAAAGGTAGAGACCGATATTTAGATTACGCTCAACCTAGACTTACTGGCTTATCAAGAAAGCCTTCTGTTTTGTGCTTGGTTGTTCCTTCTTATCAATTCAGTGGATTGAATCCAGGTCTTCAGATTCCTTCAAGTCGTGTTAAAGAACTTATCTCCTCTGCATCTTATTTTTTTTGTGATGGTTCAGTCCAAGCTATTGACCAAAAAGTAAATCTTAATTTTAGTGGAAGTAGTATCAATTTTTATAGTGAAGAATATGCTTATATCCAGCTCATAATTCCTGAAGGTGAAGATATGATTCGTCAGGATACAAAATACAGTCTGAAGAAGAAGCTACCTGATGGTGATGCTAAAATCAATAAAATTGCTCGTCTTATTAACCTAGATGGTTTAGAAAATTTTATTTCTGCTTAAGTAATTATAGCAATTCTGTTTCCCATGAGGTACCAATAGATCCCCCTAAATCCCCCTTAAAAAGGGTGACTTTGAGGTTGCTTACTGTACCTCATACATGCCATAAACGCTATAAAATAGATTGGAAAAATGGATTGGAAAACTGCTTCATCCTATTATGAAACTCGTTTGGGTGACGCTTTAACTGTGCTGCGCCACGCCGTTGATTTAGCCAGGCTTCCTCAAGCAGGAGTTCCTGCTCACCTCAAAGAGGTTCTTTTAGAAGAAGAAAAACCTGCTCGTCGTCAGCTTGAACGGTTGAAGAAGCGAGAATTTAGGATTGCTGTTGTGGGCTTGGAAAAGGCGGGAAAAAGTACCTTTGTCAATGCCTGGTTAGATTGTGATTTACTGCCAGCAAAAGCAGGACGTTGTACTTTTACAACGACACAAATTTATTCCGTTGAACAAGATTCTCAGCAAAGGCTAGAAGTTGAGCCTAAAACTGAAGAAGAATTTACCCGTCTGTTGGATGAGCTGGAGTCAGAGTCTAAGAGTAATTCTAAGCATAGAGATGGAGCAAAACAAGATTTAGAGACAATCCGAAACTATCAAGACACCTTAAGACAAGTTCGTAGCGAAGGTCGGAAAACTATCCCATTTACTCGCCTTGAAGACATTAACAAAGACCTTAACAAGTATGTTGCTGATGAGCAATACGCCCATGCAGTATTAGAAGCTAGACTGTATACCAATAAACTCGTCCAAGCTGAAGGTATTGTTTTCTATGATGTGCCTGGATTAGACTCAGGTTTAGCCAAGCATATAGAGGAATCTAGAGAAATGCTCTCAGATTGTGATGCTGTGATTGTCGTGCAGCAATTTTCTAGTATTCGGGGTGCAGAACTTCAAATTCTTGAGTTTACTGAGCAGGGTGACAAGAATGTAAACGTTGGAGATAAACTGTTTGTTTTCTTGAGTCGGATTGATCAGTTTGCTAGTCCAGCAGCTCTTCAAGACCATCTGGATGTAGCATCAAAAGATTGGTATCGACGAGCACAATTACCTCCTCAGCGAATTGTCCATGGTTCAGCCGGAGCTTATTTAGTCTTAAATGGTTTGGCTAATGAACAAACATTCAAATGCGTTGGCAGTCCGGAATCAATTTTAAATAAGCTTAAATCTCTGACAGGTATCGAAGATGAGGAAGCCTTAAGACACGAAGCGACTGGTATCCAGGAAATCAAGGCTCGCATTACTGATTATATTGATAATGAACGGGTTACTGTTTTAGAAAAACGTTGTGATGCTTTAATCACCACAATACTAACAACATCAAAAGAAATTTTTGATATCGTTAGTAAGCGATATCCAGATAATCCAGCCGAAGCCAAGCGATTACAAGAAAATCAACGTCGTATTGAGTTTTCCCAGTGGTGGGAAGAAAAGTGGAAAACCATTAAAGCAGACCTAAGCGACTATTATAATGATAATATTCGCAAGTCTACGGCAGAAGAGGAAGAATCGCTCACCTCAGATGTCGTAGAAAAATTTCGGTCTCGATATCTCCAGGATATTGAAACCAAAATTGAAGAAATCAAGACCGATAACGAACAAAGAAAACAGCGAATATTTAAAGAAACTCATTCTGGTGTATTTGATGCTAAAGTAACTGACTATAGCTGGCGTAAAGAACTTTCTGCTACCATTAGCACCCTCTTAGGAGATATTGCTCATAACCTTGCTCTAGAAATCAAGGAAGAAGCATTAAAGTTAGTTGACTATCTGACCACGTTACTCTGGAAAACTAAGGAATTAGAGCAGCGACTAATTGGTAATCCAGAGCAGTTTGTGGAAGTCTTAAGTCGAAGTTTGACGGCGTTATTTCTTCGTTTTTCCCGTCCGGTTGCTGACTCCTTAATTCCTGGCCCTTTAGGGAGTGAAACTCGTAAGCGTATTGTCAAACGACTGGGAGCGGATATCGAACTAGTCGATAATTATTACAATGGTGAAGAAAAGGCTTTCAGCGTGCTAAGACGATATGTAAATCGTGGGTCAAAGTTGCTCTATGATCCCAAGATGCGCCATGAGCTATTAGGTATTCGTGACGTCTCTGGGGATGTGCCACCAAAACCTACAAATTCAGCGGAGGAAGTGATATTGGAACTTGAAACCGATCTCAAAGCCTTTGAAACCTATTTGCGTTCGGCTATTTTTGAAGCCGCAGGGTTTGGGCAATTTTGCCTACAGGAACTGGATGAATTGCGCGATCGCTTTATTCGATATGAAGCCGTGTGGCGAGGAGTAGCCCAGAATGAATGGTTAGAAGAAAATCCCTTACTCATGGCTGAAATGCCCGATCATTTAAAGGCTCACGAAGTTAATTTAGAAGTTAGCGATCGCTTACGCCAGTTATCTACTGCTTTAGCAAAGGGAGTAGGGAGTAGGGAGTAGGGAGTAGGGAATTTGTAGGGTGGGCAAAAAGCGATGCAGCGCGGTCTTGGGGAGGCAGTGCGGTCTTGGGGGTCTCCCCCGGAGACGAAACCTGATTACGTTGAGCCTTTATGGTTGGTAGGCTATGCAGAAAAGGGGTAAAACTTATTGATTAAGGCTCAACTGTCTTACGGTAACTTCTAACCATGAGCAACTGCCGTGGTTTCCCCCACTCGCTATTGCATCAAGACACAGTTTGGTTCTTTTGATAATTCTAGATTAGATTACTTTGCCTACCCTACTGCTTAAATGTCAACTATGTCGGGGAAATTATTATCCAGGACTCACCTCTCCCCTCCAACCTGCGCAATGTAGGTAATAGAAGTAAATTTGAGTTACTATCCAAAAAATACTATGGTCAGAGGTAATTCATATTGCTAGCAGCATTACTCTACGGTCAAGAAAATTTGCGCTTGGAAGAAGTCCCTTTCCCCACAGCTGCCGCTGGTGAGATTGTGATTAAAGTTGGGACGGCAACAACCTGTGGTACGGATCTCAAAATATGGCTTCGTGGTGGTCATCCGAAAATGCCACAACCTCCCATATTGCAGGGTCACGAAGCTGTCGGTGAAATTGTCTCCCTAGGAGAGGGAGTTACAGGCTGGAAAATTGGCGATCGCGTAGTGGCCAACAACTCTGCCCCCTGTATGAACTGTTTTTTCTGCCACCGCCGGGAGTATTCCCTGTGTCCCAATTTAGTCTTCAACTATGGTGCTTTCGCTGAATACCTTAAAATACCATCACCAATTGTAAAACACAACCTCTTAGCTGTACCTGATGATTTAGATAATGCTCTCGCATCCATGACAGAACCCCTTGCTTGTGTGTTGCATGGGGTAGCATGTTCTAATATTCAACCTGCTGACCGGGTAGTAGTTATAGGAGATGGTGCAATTGGTTTGATGTTCACAGCAGTAATAGCTCAGCAATCAGCAGCAGAGGTGTTTCTCTTTGGGGGTCATGATCAACGGCTGCAAATTGGGGAAAAATTAGGAGCATCTCGAACTTTTAACTATCATAATTTAAGTGATGTACCAGCATCGGTGCGAGACTTAACTGATGGTTGGGGGGCAGATATAGTAATTGAAGCAACTGGTATACCTACTGTTTGGGAAACTGCGATCGCTTGTGGACGTCCTGGTGCCACTATTAACTTATTTGGCGGCTGTCCTCGGGATACCACAATTACCGTCAGTACCGAACAACTACATTACAATTCCCTGACCCTCAAAGGGGTCTTTCACAACACACCAACCTTTGTGCGAGAGGCTCTATCTCTGTTAGCGAGTCGAGTTATACCTTTTGAACTACTTATAAGTTACTATCGTCCCCTAAAAGATTTAGAGCAGGTGTTTGAAAACATGAAGAATCGTCAGGCCATCAAAGTCGCAATTGAACCAGGGTAGTAAAAGATTAACAATAGACAACAAAGACAAGCCAAGTATTTTTTACTTTTTCCTTTTTGCTTTCTTCTCTTTACCTCCACTGCCAAAGCCTTACCGGGTGAGAATACTGAGACAGTTGCTGCCTGGATCAATGCTCATCCTACCCTAAGACTACTGCTACGGCTTGAACTTTCGGGCGCGACCCGCCCGCTTCACTAACCAGTGGGGCAGAGTAAATTAGTTAGCTGAACAAAGACCGTTGCTAGCAGTATAACCTGACGGACAACTTGAGGCGATTGTCCCAGCTACGTAAGGCTTTTGACCCCTATAATTTCCTCCTTGAGCATAGTTGCAAACTACTATAGCTACATTGTTCCAGTTAAGACCCACTAAGCTAGGACATTTTGTTCTGCCGCATCCAAGGTATTCAGTGTTAGCCCAGACCACTTGAGTGTAATGACCTGTGACTCCGCTACTGCTATTAGTAGCATAGTCATAATCTTTCACTTCACTATACCAGGAATCAACTGGAGCAGTCGTTTGATGATTCTGGTTGGTTGTGAGGTACAAGTTTTCCCCCACGTAAGAAAACTCACCTCCTACCTGTTGTGTACGGTTCCTGTTATGTCCCCAAGTACATTTATCAGCATAGTTTTGCGCTACTCCAGCCAATGTATTATTCCATTTGAGCTCTCTCATATTTGATGCTGTGGGTTGAACCTGTCTCCGGTACTGATTATGTGCATCTAATAGTTCTTGTTGTTCAGAGCTAGATAGAGAGGCATAGGCAGGATCGGAAGGTATTGATACAAAGGCAGCAGTGGTGATCAATACACCGACAAGGATGATCGCGAGTTTTCTGAGCATAGTCATCATTATTAATTATCTTTTGAATTAAGAATGTAGAATGCAGAATGCAGAATGTAGAAGTCTCAATTCTTAATTCTTAATTCTTAATTCTTAATTCTTAATTCTGACAAACAAGCGGCTAACTTTCAACAGGATATTAATCGTACCAAACCGATTCAACCTTATCAATTACCTCTTCTACCGAATTCCCATCACTCAAAACCGTGACATGACCTAACTTACGTCCTGGGCGGGATTGAGTCTTACCATACCAATGGACAAACGCCCCTGGTAAACTGGCTAAGGTCTGCCGTTTCTGTTGGTAATCATCCAGAGAAGATTCATAACCCAAAAGATTCACCATGACTGCACTGGGACAATGCATCTGTGGGCTACCTAAGGGTAAACCCACCACCGCTCGCAGTTGCTGCTCAAATTGAGAAGTTTCGCAAGCATCAATGGTGTAATGGCCGGAATTATGGGTACGAGGGGAGACTTCATTAACCAAAACCTTGTGATTGCTAGTGAGGAATAACTCAATCCCAAAGACTCCCACTACCTCTAAACTAGTCAGGAGAGTTTTTGCGATCGCATTCACCTCCGCCACGGTATCTGGGCTAATCTGGGCTGGTGCAATCACTCGCCGACACACCTGTTCTTCCTGCTGAGTTTCCACCACCGGGTAAACCACCACCTGCCCATCTACAGAACGGGCAGCCATTACTGCCAACTCCCGTTCAAAGGGAATAAACTCTTCTAGCACCACAGGCTGATTCCCTAACTGGTTCCAAGTTTCCTGTAAGCTATGACTGTCTTTAATAATAAACGTACCCTTGCCGTCATAACCTTGGCGTCGCGCTTTCAGCACTAGAGGAAAATCTAACTCACTCAGGTTGATTGGGGTTCGAGAAGAGGTTAGGGACTTTAATTCCTGCTTACTCACCTCCCCCTCCAGACTGATGAACTCTGGCTGGGGTAAACCAATCCGTTCGAAATAGCAGCGTTGGTGATATTTATCCAACAGTGGCGCTAAAGCTTCTAGTCTAGGGTAAAAGCAAATTCCCCGCTTTGCCAGACATTTCAGAGCATCCAGGTTAATAAATTCATTCTCAAAGGTAATCACATCACAGCGAGATGCCATTTGCTCGGTAGCTACCCCATCATCAATAGCAGCAAAGACAGTTTCAGCAGCAACACAAACAGCTGGATCAGTAATATTAGGAGTTTGAACCACTAGCCGAATACCCAAAGACTTGGCAGCCATTGCCATCATCCAGGCCAGTTGTCCGCCACCAATTACACCTACTCGTTTAATAGACATCCCAAAGACTCACAAGCGCAACACCAGTTTTCAGGTGCACCTTCCTCTAGCAAACAGTTATCAAATTTGAACACCATCCAGCATACCATCGCTCAAGTCAGCCCGATCAATCAAGACTGTTGACCGTTGACCATCAACAGTCAACAGTCAACAATTTATATCATGTCAGGATAATTACCCTTAACAAAAATCTGCTCTATCTCCCCATCTCCCCATCTCCCCATCTCCCCATCTCCCCACCCTCCCCTAGATGATAGGTATTCAACCAAACTTGATATTACAGGTTACCAACACCCTAAAGAGTCACGAGTCACCACACCAGTGGTAGGATTCACGCCACTTGCTACATCGCAGAGTTTTAACCGTTCTCTGACCGGTTGGATCAGGGTGCTACTAAAATCAGCACCAGTGATGTTAGCCCTATCAAAACTGGCACGTTGCAGTAAGGAACCAGTAAAGATGGCATCAGTTAAATCTGCACCATTGAAGCTAATGTTGTAGGTGTCGCTGTTGGTAAAGTCTGCTCCATGGAGATTAGCATTATTCAGGGTAGTATGTTGGATAGATGCTTTGATCAATTTGGCATCGGCTAAGTTAGCCTGGTCCAAATTGCAATAGGTAATTTTGACTTCCTGTAAGTCTTGACCGGATAAGTCTGCTCCCACGAGTTGTTTCCCATCGCAGGCTATACTCTTGGCGTGAACAGGTAAGGGATAACAAAAAACAGAGCACGCAAATAAGAATGTAACCAGTAGCCGGAAAAACATAAAGATTTATTGCTGGAATCGTTCAACTCAATCATACTGTGATGCATAATCACTTGAGTTATACCAAAGGTAAGCATATGCGCGCTCGCGCACGCTGCTTGAGGTGCGGTCAGCGGTCAGCGGTCAGTGCTCAGTGCTCAGCGGTCAGCGGTCAACTTATTTTATTCAAAAGCTGTCCCATAGCTTGGCCTACCGCCAATGGCACCTCAAGTAGCACCATCTGTAGCACATAAGCTGATGGCTGATAGCTGATGGCTGATAGCTGATAGCTGACGGCTGAATGCTTACAGGCTAATCTCGCCAGAATCGCTAAAATCATAGTGAGCGATATTTTTGTGAGATCGATGCTTAATATATTTTTGACTTGGCTGCTAAGTGCTATCTCACTAATGATTACTGCTTACCTGGTACCAGGAATTACCATTAGTGGTTTTGGTGCAGCTGCTGTAGCGGTAGTAGTCATTGGTTTAGTTAACGCCATCATTAGACCGATTCTAGTGATTCTGACGTTGCCTATCACAATTTTATCCATGGGACTATTTCTGTTGGTGATTAATGCTATCACCCTATCCCTGGCATCCTATTTCACTCCTGCGGCGTTTATGGTAAACGGTTTCTGGCCAGCTTTTTTCGGAGCCATCGTTCTGACTTTGGTGTCTAGTGTTATCAATAGCTTGGCTTCTAATCAAGTTTAAGCTATCAGCTATCAGCATTCAGCTAATGCGCAGCGTGCGCGTAGCGCATTAACTAAATGCTTACCTAATTTAGCTGGCACTACTTTTAATAAACTATACTTCTGAGCTTAAGTTTTCAGCTGCAAGGGCTGACTAGTAAATAGCTGAAAGCTGACTGCTGAAAGTATAGCTTGACTTAAAGTTACTGTACAGTTTTTTTGAACTGCCAAGGCTCAAAGTACAGGAACTATAGATATAGACTAACCCAAGGTGTGGAAATTTCGGGGTGCTTGAAGGGTTAGTCCATTGATTCGTCTATTTAATTAAAAAAAGCTATAGTAAAACCACTATAGTAAAATCACACCATCTTGACTAAAAATAAATAGAACATCTAAAACCATGGCTCTGCTCTGTGCTTCCCATTGATAGTAATCCTTAAGTAATACTTAGGAATCAGAAGCTATAAAGATTCAACTAATCAATAACTAAATAAATTGTAACTATAGCAGCTATCAATTGGTTGAGGGACTTTCGTCTTGGGGAGTAGGGAGTAGAAAGTAGGGAGTAATTGCTATAAAAGTGAAGTAGATTATAAGGATAAGAAACGCTATAATCAATTTTAAAATTCAATAATTTGGTGATTATGATATTAATTTTATTGTTTTAATCATTCATGATTCGTAACGATAATAATTCATAATTTATATTTTTTTGGGAACACAAAATTAGTGATTAATCGATGAAAAGACAAAAGTTCTTGATATTCTGTCTGTGTGCATTCGTCTTGGTACTATCCCCTTTGTACCTCCAAACCATAGCTCTATCTACTCCAAACCGCAATAGTTTGGGTCAACATTTGGATCAAAAGATTGTTTACTCGCCCCAGCTAACCTTAGCCCATAACCAAGTTCAAACTACAGAAATTGCTGAAGGCCCCTCAGAGGCCCCCTCAGAGGAGTTATCCGATTCAGATAGTAGTGATTCCAAGTTAAAGCCATTTGATAAGGTGGTAGAAGATGCCGAAGAATTAGCAGGATTACTCACCCTCTACCGTAATAAAGAAAAAGACAAAATTTATTTAGAAATTGAGCCCGATCAACTAAATCAAAATTTCCTATGTGTTGTCACCCTTTCTTCGGGAATTGGGGAGTTGGGGCTCCAAACCGGTTGGCCAGTTAATGATTTTTTGTTCCAATTCCGCCGCCGACAGAAAACCATAGATTTAGTTATACCAAATATCTACTTCCGTACTCAACCCGGTGACCCCCAAGAGCGTTCTGTTAAGCGTTCCTTCAGTGATTCGGTACTATATTCCCTGCCCATTACCAGTATTCATCCAGAACGAAAGACTCTCTTGGTGGATTTAACACCACTCCTCGTCAGCGATGGGTCTTTCTCTGGACTAGCATCGGCTTTTCCTCAGATATTAGGAGGAAGTTATGGAGTAGACCCTCAAAAATCCTATGTCAGTGACGCTCAAGCATTTCCGTTGAATGTAGAGATTGAGTCAGTTTATGGCTTTTCTGGTGGGGGAGATTTATTCTTTCCCTTGAGGAGTCTCCCAGATCAACGGGCATTTAATCTTAGTGTCCGCTATAGCTTTTCTCAACTACCGACTAACAATGGTTACCGTCATCGACTGGCGGATGAACGGGTAGGCTATTTCATCAGTGCTTATCAAAATCTATCCAATCAAAACCGCAAACAGCCCTTTATCCGTTATATCAGGCGCTGGCATTTAGAAAAACAAGACCCTACTGCTACTGTATCCCCCCCAAAAGAACCGATTGTATTTTGGATTGAAAATACTGTACCTCTAGAGTACCGAGATGCAATTCGGGAGGGGATTTTAATGTGGAATGAAGCGTTTCGGGAGGCAGGGTTTGACAATGCCATTGAAGTCCGGCAAATGCCAGATGATGCCACCTGGGACCCGGCTGATATTCGCTACAACACCATTCGCTGGTCCAATTCTTTTCCCTCATTCCCAGGAATTATCGCTATGGGCCCATCCCGAGTAAACCCCTTGACTGGGGAAATCTTGGATGCAGACGTGATTATTGATGCTAATGCGGTGCGCTGGATCAAAGCGGAATACCAGGCTATTGGTTCCCAGCCTCAATCCCAGGCATTATCTGGGTTATCCCAATTCCCGTTGAATGGTTCCCTGTGTAGTAATGGCATGAAAGTTCCTTACCTCAAATGGCAGGAAATCCTCAAGAGCAATCCTGGCAAAGCGGCTCAGTTGAGCCTACCAGCTGGGCAATTCCTGAGCGGACTAACCCAAGTCCCAGACCATGAGTTCTGTTTTGCCATGGCATCAGCTCAGCAAGCTAAGTTTGGAGCATTGTCTCTATCAATGGTAAACCACGAGTTGCCCAGTGGTGAGGAAATGAAAACCTTCATCGAGCAGTATTTGCGCTACCTGACGGCTCACGAAGTGGGGCATACTCTGGGATTGCGCCACAATTTCCGGGGCAGCACCATGTTGACTCCGGAGGAATTGAATAATACTGAGATTACCCGCAACCAAGGGCTAGTGGCGTCAGTAATGGATTATGTGCCAGTTAATCTAGCGCCAGAGGGAATAGAACAGGGAGATTATTTCTCCACAGTGGTTGGTCCCTATGATAAGTGGGTGATTAAGTATGGCTACACTCCTATTGATGCTCTAACTCCTCAACAAGAATTACGCACACTGCGCAAAATTGCGGCTGAAGGGTCCGAAATGGGACTATCCTATGCTACAGATGAGGATACTTTCGATTTTATTGACCCAGAAGCTAAAGTTTGGGACCTTAGTGGCGATCCATTGCGCTACTCTCAGTGGCAAATGGAGAATGCTAAGGGAATTTGGAAACGCTTGAACACCACTTACCTGCTTCCTGAAGAAAGTGCTGGGGATTTACGCGATCGCTTTGATACGGTATTTTCCTATTTCTTTGAAAACGCTATGTCCCTTACTGGTTATATTGGGGGACAAACCTTTAATCGAAACTACACTGGTGGCAAGACTGGCACACTTCCCTTTGAACCCATCCCTGTGGAAAAACAGCGTCAGGCTCTAGCCATGCTCGGGGAGTATATGTTTGCAGAAGATACCTTTAACTTCTCACCCCAACTCCTCAACCAGTTAGCCCCATCTCGCTGGACTCACTGGGGGACTTTTCCCACTATTTTCCCCCTAGATTATCCCATTCATGACCGAGTGATGTTAGTTCAAACTATGGTGCTGGGGGATTTATTTTCATCAGAACGGTTGGCTCGTTTGCGGGATGCTCAACTCAAAACTAGTTCCGGGGAAGCCTTGACCATGGCAGAAGTGTTTGACACTGTTCAAGATAGCATCTGGAAACTAGATACTAAAGCTAAGATTGAGCCAATCTCTAGCTTGCGTCGGGGATTGCAACGGCAGTATATGAGTCTTTTAGTGAACATGGCACTGCGCAATTCCAATAGTCTAGAAAGTGCCCGCACCTTCCCTGAGTTTATTATTGCTATCCAAACCTTTAATACTCCCGAGGATGCTCGGGTCTTAGCCCGGTATAAACTCCGTCAATTGCGGGATGCGATCGCAAAGACCTTGAACAAACAAGGGAAAAACCTTGATACTGCTAGCTTAGCCCACTTAGAAGGCGCACGCGATCGCATTACTAAAGTGTTGGATGCACCGTTGCAATCGGAATGAATCATGACCTAACCCATAAGCTATCAGCTCTGAGCTATCAGCTCTGAGCTATTAGCTTATGGGTTAGGTCACAGGCTGGAAGCCTGTGCCACAGTGCTTGAGGTGCTTTTGAATTAAATAAGCTGAGCGCTGACCACTGACCACTGACCACTGACGGCTGTTCGCGGTGGAACAGGCATCTTGCCTGTTTCGCTGGAAGCCTGTGCCACAGTGCTTGAGGTGCTTTTGAATTAAATAAGCTGAGCGCTGACCACTGACCACTGACCACTGACGGCTGTTCGCGGTGGAACAGGCATCTTGCCTGTTTCATTTCCCGGCTGTGGTCTTCTCAGGAATTTTTTTTCCTTGCAATAGTACCCTTAAGGGTACTGCCGACCTAGGAATACTTTTTAGATATTAGAAAAGGGTTCAAGGTCAGTGAGATTTATTCACCTGATTTCCAGCCCTAAGTACCTAATTGAAGTAAAAAGTAAACCAGAGCATGAGTACTCTAAAAAAGAGTATCTTGATCGTTTTAAGTTCTTTGATTGTTGCAGCAATAACCATGTTGCCAGCCCAGCCATCCTTTGCAGCTAATGGGTGTAGTAGACGTGACTGCATCCAACATGAACTTCGCACTCAAGCTACTTGTACATTGCAAGGATATGACCAGTCTGGTTTACCTCCAACTGGAAAAACTCCTGGATGGTATAAAGGACTAAATACAGAGATCGACCATCAGATTTTGGGCGGTGATGTTGTTGCCTATAAAATTCGTTGGTTCAATGGTTCATGGTCTGGCTGGTATGTCACAGGAGTTAATGATATCGATTGGAAGTTTAACACTGGTACTAACGATATGCGTCGTGTTTGGGGCTATTTTAGTGACCACCAACATCAATACATTTTGTGCAAATAACTGGTGCAAATAACTCTGATATCTAATAGATTTATTGAGATAGAATAAAACTATCAATACATTTATAGGTGTCTTCCACAGAGGAAGGCATCTTCCTCTTTTATGGGATGCCAGGATTACGTCTGGATGGTGAATCGCAATGCATGCTGTTTGACCCGGTGGGTAGAAGGAGCATCTTGCGCGGTGGAACAGGCATCTTGCCTGTTTCATTTTCCCACGCAACTTTTGCCTATTGCCTATTGCCTCTTGCCTTGCGGGTAGCACAATACCAATCCGTTGCCGATGTTCCCTGATGTGAGATACCCTATGCCTTGGTTCCATTTAAGAAAATCATGGTCACTAAGCTCCTTAGCATTCTCCAGAAAGCCCTATCACTCACAGGATTAGTACTACTCCTGTCTTTCTCAACCTGGTCACTGCCAGCCACAGCAGCCGCCAAGATTACTCCTCAACTAGAACAACAAATACTCGAAGTCATCCGCAACCACCCAGAAGTAATCCTAGAATCGGTCCAGAGATACCAGCAGCAACTGGAACGGGAAAGCCAGCAGCAACAGCAAGCAATCTTGCAGGGCTTCAAAACCAATCCCCAAGCCTTCATTGGTTCCTCCCCCACCACTAGCGCCATTGAAGATAAAATTGTGCTAGTAGAATTCTCAGACTTTCAGTGTCCCTTCTGTGCCAGAGCTCACGACACCGTCAAGGAGTTTATAGCAAACCATGGGGATGAAGTCACCTTAGTTTACAAACACTTCCCCCTCATCCGAATTCATCCCCAAGCCCTGCCAGCGGCTCAAGCAGCTTGGGCGGCCACTCAACAAGGCAAATTTTGGGAGTACCATGATGCTCTCTTCGCTAATCAAAAGCAATTAGGAGAAGATTTATATCTTGCCATTGCCGAAGCCCTAGATTTAGACCTAGAACAGTTTAACCGAGACCGGAACGTAGCTGATAGTGCCATTGCAGAAGACATGCAGCTAGCAGAACTATTGGGACTAAGTGGCACACCCTTCTTTGTTATGAATGGTGAAGCCTTCTCTGGTGCCGTGCCCCTAGAACAGATAGAAGCGATATTGGCACGAGTGCGCAATTCTTGAACTAAAGTAGGGTGGGCAAACTAATCTAATCTCGAATACTCACGCATAACCAAACTGTTTTTGCCCACCCTACTCTTGAAGTAAATAAAGTAGGGTGGGCAAATTAATCTAATCTCGAATACTCACAACAACCAAATTATTTTTGCCCACCCTACTCTTGAAGTAAATAAAGTAGGGTGGGCAAACTAATCTAATCTCGAATATTCACGCATAACCAAACTGTTTTTGCCCACCCTACTTCCTACTCCCTACTCCCTACTCCCTTTGCTAAAAACAGTTGCTATTTCCTCCGCTGTTCTTTTTTCTCGCCAAAGCCACTGGTTATCCTGACCATTTTCCCGAATATAAGAGATAGCTTCATCAAGTAAGGATGGAATTTGCTCAAAAGTTTTAAAGGTTGAACCCACAGAGACTGGCCAATTAACTTGATGCCTGAGTACTGGATAATCAGAAGTAATCACATAGCAACCACAGCAAGCCGCATCACTCAATACACCACTGGTACGGTAATAATAGCGATGTTTTTCGTAATAAGCTACTAAAATATCTACCTCATTTAACAAATCAAGATATTGTTTTTCAGTGGTTGTATCATACATCGTTACGCCCAAGTTATCTAAATTCTTAGGCTTCTGCAAAAATGGTACCCCAAGCACTAGTTCACATTTTTGGTCAGATGATTTAGCATAGTCTTTCAAGATTTCAATTAGCTTAGTTATTGGCTTATCTTTACGAATCATGCCAACTACACCGATTTTAATTTTATTATCTGTAAGCAGCCTTTCTCCTGGCTTGAAATTGGGGTAAGCATCGCTCCGGATTGGCATCGGTATTTTCACTTTCGCAGATGCTGGTAATCTAAACCGTTTGCGTAAAACATCATCATCAATTTCAAATAAAACTGCCTTAATATTAAAATACTTGAGGAAAAACTTTAGATACAGTAAGCCAAAAAACTTGAAGGTACTATGCATGGCTAATTGTTGATTCCAGTGAAGACAAATCCAAACAGGTTTGCGATGCCATGCCAGTAAGGGGAGAAGTAAATAGATATTTTGTAGATAAACTTCAAAGATAAAAAGTCCATCATAGTCTTGACGGTCTTTACTCGTCAAAGACCTGATCGCCATCGCAATATGACGATATTCTCGACGTAAGTGTAATCCTATCCTATAGGGAAACAGGTTAGTCAAATTTTTTATAGCATCAGGTATAGGAATTTCAATAGATAAAAAATCGAGCTTAGTTTCCTGAGCGTAAAAATTAATCATGAGTAGGTCTTGGAGACCCTTGTACATTATTTTCATAGCAGCTTATCTTGGTAAGATTAGAGTTATTTCAGGGAACAGTAAACAGGGAACAGTAAACAGGAAACAGTAGGGTGCGTTAGGGACGGAAAGCCTCTGATTTCATGCCTCTGAGCGCCTGAACCCGTCCCGTAACGCACCACCCACCCGCTACCCTTACGCACCCTACGCAACTGTTTACAGAGATAATTATATAAAAAAATCAACCCAGCAATCATAACTTTATACAGCAAAGATTGACTGGGTTTTACATCTCACAGAGTGAATAATTATGCTTACCTACTTAGAGATATTTGTTGGTCTAGATTAAGCAATCTAGATTAAGCAATCTCTAAGTGATACTTAGATAATTCCCTAAAATTCTCTGGAAGTAACAGTAAGGCAGAATGTAGAATGAAGAATGTAGAATGCAGAAGGCACAAGGCAGAAGTTGCGTAGGGTGCTTTAGGGACCGGCTCGCCCTCATTTTATCGGTAGCCAATTTTGGGACAGTCCGCTCCGAAAATTGAAACGGGCCAGGGGTTTTAGGGTTGTTATCTTCTCCCAATGACAAATTAGAAGCACAACAATGTCAGCAATGGCTTTACTCTCTTTTAGCTAGAGGGGTTTATGTACTGAGTTCTGAGATGCAATGTTGCTCTGTATTTTGTGAACTTTATTTCAGCGCGATTCTTCCCCATGGAACAGGTATCAACTGAATCCTAACACCCGTTCACACCACACCCAGTAAAGGTAATAATAATTCCTCTATCGTTGATTAACTCTTGCCGATTGCTAGCATGCCTCTTATCTGTTCCCTGTTCCCTGTTCCCAGATCCGCTGTTATTTACTTCCACCATCGCCTAACATCATCAACCGCTGCTACCGTTTCTCTTAGGGATTCAATACCCCCAAGCTCGATGATTAAAGGAGCTAATTGATAAAGATGGTAAAGAAAATTGGGACGGGTTAGACGAGCTAAACAATTAAGAAGTTGTTGCCAATCAGAAAAATCAACCAACGAAGGATTTAATTTCTTCAGCAAATTATCTAATCCGACGGCATTTAAGGCTTCTGGTAACAACACTTCCGGTAAGTAGGGTTCTAAGCCCCCCAAGGCATTGGCTCGCCAGGATGGATGCTTAATGGCTTTGGCGCAATCGAAGGCTTGGCCTAAGAACACTGGCGGTAAGTGGGGGGCTAAATCAGCTAAGAGATCGACTCGTTCGTATTCATGCTCGGCTCTGACACAATCTAAGACTTCTGGTAACACTTCTGGAAAATGGGGGGCTAAGCGGATTAAGGCATAGGCTCGGGAGGATGGATTGGGAATGGATCTGGCGCAATCTAAGGCTTCTGGTAATAGTTCCGGTAAGTGGGGAGCTAAGGTGATTAAGCGATAGGTTTGGAGAGATTTATCGGGAATGGCTCTGACGGAATCTAAGGCTTCTGGTAATAGTTCCGGTAAGTGGGGGGCTAAGGCTCCTAAGGCATTAGCTCGGAAGTATTCATCCGAAATCCCTCTAGCGTCATCTAAGGCTTGCTGTAACAACACATCAGGTAAGTGGGGGGCTAAGGCGATTAAGGTATTGGCTCGGTAGGATTCATCCGAAATCCCTCTAGCGTCATCTAAGACTTGCTGTAAAAACACATCGGGTAAGTGAGGAGCTAAGCCGATTAAGAAATCGACTCGGAGGGATTGATAATCAAAGGTTCTGGTGTAATCTAAAACTTGCTGTAACAACACATCGGGTAAGTGGGGAGCTAAGCCGATTAAAGCATTGGCTCGGAGGGATTTATCCCAAAAAGTTTTGGTGCAATCTAAGGCTTGTTGTAACAACGTTTCGGGTAAGTAGGGCACTAAGGCGATTAAGGCCTCGGCTCGCTTGTATTGATTTGCCATGGCTCTGGTCAAATCTAAGGCTTCTGGTAACAGTTCCGGTAAGTGGGGGGCTAAGGCGATAAAGGCATGGGGTCGTTGGAATTGATCCCGAATGGCTCTGGTAACGTCTAAGGCTTCGGTTCGGAGGGATTCAAAAACTTCCGGGAAGTGGGGAGCTAAAGTGATTAAGGCATTAGCTCGCTTGTATTCATCTCGAATCCCTCTGGCAAGGTCTAAGGCTTGGGGTAAAAGTTCCGGTAAGTAAGGGGCTAAGCCGATTAAGACATCAGCTCGCTGGTTTTGATCCCGAATGGCTTTGGCCCCATCTAAGGCTTCTGGTAACAATTCCGGTACCTGGAAGGCTAAGGCGATTAAGGCTCTTGCTCGCTGGTTTTCATCCCGAATGGTTCTGGCGCAATCTAAGGCTTCTGGTAATAACCCTTGGGGGAAGTGGGGGGCTAAGGCGATTAAGGCCTCGGCTCGCTCGGATTCAGACTCAAGGGCTCTGAAGTAATCTAAGGTTTCTGGTAACAATTCAGGGAAGTGAGGGACTAAGCCGAGTAAGGCATAGCGTTGCAAGTATTCATGCCCAATCCCTGTGACGTAACGTAAGACTTCTTTGTCTAAGAACACTTCCGGTAAGTCGAAGACAAAGAGGATTAAAGCCTCAGCTCGGTCTTGTTCATCCCCAAGGCCTCTGGCGTAATCTAAGGCTTGGTGTAACAACACTTCCGGTAAATGGGAGGCTAACTCTTTTAAGGCCTCGGCTCGGTATTCTTGATCCTGAATGGCTTTGGCAGCATTTAAGGCTTCTGGTAACACTTCCGGGAAGTGGGCAGTTAAGGCAATTAAGGCATCGGCTCGCCAGTATTCATCCCGAACCCCCTTGGCAACCTCTAAGGCTTGGGCTAAGAATACTTCCGGTAAGTAGGGGGCTAAGTTCTTTAAGACTTTTGCTCTTCGCTTGTGTCGCTCCGGTAAGTCTATATTGTGGTTCAATTTTAATTGAAAGAGATAGAGGTTGTAGGCATAGCCGAAGCTATCGGCTTGGTCTTGTTCATTCCCAAGGGCTCTGGCACCATCTAAGGCTTCTGGTAACACTTCCGGGAAGTTGGCAGCTAAGGCTCCTAAGGCCTCGACTCGGTCTGGTTCATCCCGAATGGCTCTGGCGAAATCTAAGGCTTCGGGTAACACTTCCGGGAAGTTGGCAGCTAAGGCTCCTAAGGCATCGACTCGGTCTGCTTCATCCTGAATGGCTCTCGCGGAATCTAAGGCTTCGGGTAATACTTCCGGGAAGTGGGGGGCTAAGCCAATTAAGGCTTGTGCTTGGCTGGATTCATGCCTAATCTCTCTGGCACAATCTAAGGCTTCGGGTAACACTTCCGGGAAGTAGGGGGCTAAGCCGATTAAGGCTTGTGCTCGGCTGGATTCATGCCTAATCTCTCTGGCACAATCTAAGGCTTGGGGTAACAACCCTTGGGATAAGTGGGGGACTAAGGCGATTAAAACATCGACTCGGCTGGATTCATCCTTAGTCTCTCTAGCACAATCTAAGGCTTGGGGTAACAACCCTTGAGGTAAGTGGGGGGCTAAACCGATTAAAGCATTAGCTCGGGGATTATTAGGTCGCTGCCATTTATTGGCAATGGCTCTAGCGCAATCTAAGGCTTGAGGTAACAACCCTTGAGGTAAGTGGGGGGCTAAACCGATTAAGGCATTAGCTTGGTCTTTTTCATCCGAAATCCCTCTAGCAATGTCTAAAGCTTCCGATAATAAAGAAGGGGGAAGATACTCACTAATTGCCTCCAAACCCCTTACTTGACTACTAGAATCTTTATTCTGTCGCACATAAGCTAGTGCTTGAACTGGAGTCCAGATATTATTCTCCAGTAATGCTGCCATTAACTTTGGACCAATATTTCTAGCCAAGCTATTGAGAGATGTGGTAATCAGAGCATACCGACACTGTAAACTAATCGATTCTGTGGGATTTTCTGTAAAATTATCTGCTGCTATTGCCCAAGCTCTCGATACATCCTTGATAAAATTGGCAGTTTTTCCCTGTCTATCACACTGCCAATACCAACCGTTATCTCCTGCTGGCGTTTCTTCTTTCAGGAGTTGATGAATGTCATTAATTTTTTTAGCTTTCTCTAGATGCCAAGTTAAGTAGTTATAGATATAACCATCATCGGGTAAGGTATGCCATAATCCCTTATCGGTTTTAGTTTGATAACGTTCTAATAATTGTTGATGAGCTGAGGGTATTGATAATCCTAGCTCTGATTGTACCAGACTACGGGCTAAATCATGTAACAAGTCATGGAGGCGATAGTTAGTTTCTGGTGTAGTAGAGACTCCTGGTAGTAATAAGGCTTTTTGTCGTAAGTATCTTAACGTATCTTTGGCTTCAACTAAATTACAATCCCATAAGGTTGTCGCCATGGTTTCAGTAATGGTGACATCCTCCGGCAGTATCCCTAACCAAGCAAATTTTTTCAATCTATCGTCGTCGGATAATCCCTTTAAACTGAGATTAAACGAAGCCACTAGACTGTAGTTTTTGCGCTTAGCGTCACTTGGCTCTTCCTCCGCTTTTAATCGATCCAAAGCTTCTACACCAACAATTAAATCTTGTAACTCCTCCAGTAACTCCTGCCAAGACATACCATCCCTAACTTGAGCAGCAGCTAATTCTAATGCTAGGGGTAAGTAGCCGACGGTTTTGGCTAAATTTTCAGCATAATCCAGTTCTTGATTAGTTAACTCATTATTGAAACAAGAGGTTAATAACTCCAAGGATTGATTAGGATTCATTACGTCCAAATCATAGGAAATCGCATCTTTAACCTGGGCTTCTCTGGTAGTGACTAAAACCCGACAGCCATCCCCTCCCACTCGAAAGGGTTCAACATGGTCAGGATGCCAAACATCATCCACTACTAGTAAGGCTTTTTTATCGGATAATAATGTTTTTAGTTGTAAAGAAGCGGCCTCAGTGTTAATCGGTTTGAAATCATAATCTCCTAATTGCTGTATCCACGTACTTAGAAAGGATAAGATATCAGGTTGCTGACCTAAGGTTGCCCAAAAAATCCCATCAGGAAAATGAGATTGAACCTCCTCGTCATGGGCTAAGGCTGCAGTAATGGTAGATTTACCAATGCCTCCTAAGCCATAGATAGCACTAACAACTAAAGTACCAGCTTTTGCTGTTTCTTCAGATAAAATGATTTGTTTTAGTGGTTCGCTTACTTCTGGGCGTTCGACATAATAAGGAGGTAGTGGGGGAGCTTGATTGAATCGAGTTTGGTTATTCATATTATCAATGTTGTAATTTTCACTAGTAGCTTGGTGGGATTCCAAGGCTTTGGTAATCTCTTGAATAATTGGCTATAAATTAGGCAAAGGGTGAGCATCAACAACTGGATACTAAAACCTGTTCACGCCACACCCAGTAAAGGTAATAATAATTGCTCTATCCTTGATTAACTCTTACCTTTTGCCTCTTGCCTCTTGCCTCTTGCCTACTTCCACCACCGCCTAACATCTTCAACCGCTACCACCGTTTCTCTTAGGGCTTCAACACCCCCAAGCTCGATGATTAAAGGAGCTAATTGAGGAAGATGATTAAGAAATTGGGGACGGGTTAGACGAGCTAAACAATTAAGAAGTTGTTGCCAATCAGAAAAATCAAGCAACGAAGGATTTAATTTCTTCAGCAAATTATCTAATCCGACGGCATTTAAGGCTTCTGGTAACAACACTTCCGGTAAGTAGGGTTCTAAGCCCCACAAGGCATTGGCTCGCCAGGATGGATGCTGAATGGCTTTGGCGCAATCTAAGGCTTGGCCTAAGAACACTGGCGGTAAGTGGGGGGCTAAGTCAGTTAAGAGATCGACTCGTTCGTAGTCATTCTCGGCTCTGACACACTCTAAGACTTCTGGTAACACTTCTGGAAAATGGGGGGCTAAGCGGATTAAGGCATAGGCTTGGGAGGATGGACTCCGAATGGCTCTGATGCTATCTAAGGCTTCTGGTAACAGTTCCGGTAAGTGCGGAGCTAAGGTGATTAAGGCATTGGCTCGGTGGTATTCATTCCGAATGGCTCTGGCGGAATCTAAGGCAGGCGTTACATTCTGTTTTTGGGCAGGCTTGTACCGGAAAAACGACCTGATCTACTCATCAAAGCTTTCCAACGGCTCAAATCTAACGGTTGGAAACTGGTGATTGCTGGTGGTGATAGTGACACTCA
>NZ_JAAHIG010000088.1:0-27795 GCF_010692305.1 Moorena sp. SIO4G3
CGTCACCCAATCTCCGTCAACCGTCAAGCCTCAACCATTAACCGTCAAGACGGGCGATTCCAGAAAGGGCAGTCCTACCCCCGGTTTGGATATTAACCACAGTTCCCATGGTTGCGCCAGCCCCAGGAATACCGCCAAATAAACCGGATACCAAATTACCTAAACCCTGACCCATCAACTCTTTGTTAGAGTCATGTTCGGTACGGGTTAAACTATCAGCCACCAGGGACGTTAGTAATGCATCAATGCAGCCCAGTGTAGCTAGCACCAAAGCATCAACCACCATTAACTGTAACTGTTGAGTGGTAAACACCGGTAGACGCAAACTAGGCAAACCAACAGCAATTTCCCCAATACGGCGAATATCTACCCCAGAGAAAAACACCAAAGACAAAACTGTTCCCAGAATTAAGGCTACCAACTGGGGGGGTACGATGCGTTTCCATTTGCGGGGCATCAAAACAAGAATTGCTACCGTCAAAACCGCTAAAACAGTTTCAATCGGGTTGATGTTTGCTATCAGTGTGGGCAAACTAGTAACTGTGCCAATGACGCCACCCTTAGGGCTACCTTGACCCAAGAAAGGAGCAGTTTGCAAAATAATTAGTATGATTCCAATACCCGACATAAAACCGGAAATGACGGTGTAGGGCATCAACGTAATGTATTTGCCTAGGCGCAGAAAGCCAAACAGAATTTGAAAAATTCCGGCTAACATGACCACGGTAAACGCCATAGCCATGCCGTTTTCTGGATTAGCAGCCGTAAGGTTAGCAATTACCGCTGTCATCACCACCGTCATGGGACCAGTGGGTTCAGAAATTAGGGTGGGAGTACCCCCAAATACCGCAGCAAAAAAGCCGATTAATACAGCACCCCACAAACCAGCTTCTGCTCCAGCACCGGAGGCGACACCGAAGGTAAGAGCCATGGGGAGGGCGATAACGGCGGCGGTTAGGCCACCAAAAATATCCCCCCTAATGTTACGAAAGTGAATTTGGTTAGTTAGTTGCATTGTTAAATTACATTTAGGTAATTGTTACATTACATGTAGGTAACTACTTTTTACTGTACTGCAAATACATCCATTAGATTTATTTAATGATCTTACTAAAATCATTTACTTAAGTCTATGGCAAAGGCACAAGCCCCAGAAACATCAGCCCTTAACTTAATATTAATAATTTATTAATAAGTACCTTAACTTAAGAAAAACTCATGGCAATTATCGATTTGCTTTATCGGCAGGGGAGATGGGGAGATGGGGAGATGGGGAGATGGGGAGATGGGGAGATGGGGAGATGGGGAGATGGGGAGAGAGATGTAGGGTGGGCAGTGCGTACCAACAGGATTGTGAGGTTTTGAATTGGTATTAGGCACTGCCCACCAGAGGAGTAATCTTATTAAAAATATAGATGTAGGGTGGGCAGTGCTTACCAACAGGATTGTGAGGTTTTGAATTGGTATTAGGCACTGCCCACCAGAGGAGTAATCTTATCAAAAATATAGATGTAGGGTGGGCAGTGCGTACCAACAGGATTGTGAGGTTTTGAATTGGTATTAGGCACTGCCCACCAGACCTATATATGTAGATGTAGGGTGGGCAGTGGATACCAACAGGATTTTCAGGTTTTGAATTGGTATTAGGCACTGCCCACCAGACCAGTATATGTAGATGTAGGGTGGGCAGTGCGTACCAACAGGATTGTGAGGTTTTGAATTGTTATTAGGCACTGCCCACCAGACCTATATATGTAGATGTAGGGTGGGCAGTGCGTACCAACAGGATTGTGAGGTTTTGAATTGGTATTAGGCACTGCCCACCAGACCTATATATGTAGATGTAGGGTGGGCAGTGCGAACCAACAGGATTGTGAGGTTTTGAATTGGTATTAGGCACTGCCCACCTAACCAGTGGGAAGAAGTAGATGTAGGGTGGGCAGTGCAAACCAACAGGATTGTCAGCTTTTCAATTGTTATTAGGCACTGCCCACCAGACCAGTAATCTTATTAAAAATATAGATAAATAACTCCTATTTTATAGTTAATTTGATGTCGGTGGGCAGTGTTTAAAACCGATTACAAACTGATTTATCCGTATAAACCACTGCCCACCCTACCCTTAATATAGTTAATTTGATGTCGGTGGGCAGTGTTTAAAACCGATTACAAACTGATTTATCCGTATAAATCACTGCCCACCCTACCCTTAATATAGTTAATTTGATGTCGGTGGGCAGTGTTTAAAACCGATTACAAACTGATTTATCCGTATAAACCACTGCCCACCCTACCCTTAATATAGTTAATTTGATGTTGGTGGGCAGTGTTTAAAACCGATTATAAGCTAATATTTTTGGGATAAACCACTGCCCACCCTACGATTAATTTTATTACTATTCCCGATTCCCGATTCCCGATTCCCGATTCCCGATTTCCTAATAAAAAAAAATTTCTAAAACCCCTTGACAATATATTTATTTGTTGATAAATTAATAATGTCAACAAACTCAAGAGATAATTTCAGATGAGTAACAATTTTCCTCCTTCCGACAACCAAGGTGCCTTACCCAAGAAAGCCAAGCTCCTTTTGATCGGTTCTCCTGAAAAGGTTCGCAAAACAATTAATGCCATTTATTCCCTTAAGTATGCGGAACCGGAGGAGTGGAGCACTCCGGAGCCTACGGGAAAGCCTGGTGAGGTTATGACCTTTTTGATTCGATACTTTTACGTAGATTAAGATAGGAGTTTGCCAGGGTTGCCCCCTGGCAAATCAGGAATTGTCAAGGATGTTTGGTGAAGGAGGGTGAAGCAGCATGAAGCAAAATGAGTTGGGATGTTATTGCTTTTCAGCAGTTGCTGACTAACTCGGGAATCATGCCATAATTGAGGTCTGAAATTATCGATTTTGATCTGTACTTGTGGAAGGTTAAAGTACAGAATTCGGTCAAGGATTGGGGTTAACCCAAACTTGACCGATTTTTTTTAGGGAGTCGGGAGTCGGGAGTCGGGAGTCGGGAGTCGGGAGTCGGGAGTGTGGGGAGGGTGGGGAGATAGGGAGATAGGGAGATAGGGAGTCGGGAAAAAATCCTGTGTACCTAATTAATATGAGAAACGCTGTAATTATCCTATGTATCAGTTATTTCCCGGATTGGTCAAACCGCTGTCTGATATTGGCCCGAATATCTTCCCAATCGTCAGCTGTCATTGGTGTTGGCTCTGGGCTACTTAGTCCTTTGAGAATTTCCATTTCTAGGGCGTATCTAGTTTTCTGCTTTTGGTCAGCTCGAATTAGCTCTCGAATGTACTCGCTAGTGCTGCTATAACCCCCTAAGGCTACCTGAGCTTGAATAAACTCTTTCATCTGCGAGGGCAGGGCAATATTCATTGTGTCCATTGGGATACCTAGTTACTTACTGCTTGTTTATAGCTATATTGTCAATAATTGCCAATGGATTGTCAATCTAGAGACTGGCCCCGCACTCAACCCAATTGCAAGGCTGATGTTAACGGTTGTTACTACTTAGCCTGCGCCCTACAATAAAAAGCGGGAACAAAAAAATGTGAGCCAGCTGCAATTACCCCTAGATCAGCTATCAGCTAATGCGCTACGTCACAGCGTCGTTCGCACAGCGTGGCCAAACGCGCCCCGCGTGGCCTAAAGGCCAAGGCCAAAGCCTGTGCCACGTTACTTGAGGTGCTATCAGCTGATGCCCTTGGCTGACGGCTGACCGCTGACCGCTGACCGCTGACGGCTGACCGCTGAATGCTTACAGTCAAGCTTTTCGAGCTTAGTAGTACAAATCTATAAAATAAAATATATAAGTTGGAAGAACAATTAAGTTTAATTGTAAGAATTCAGGTGAGGGGGGTTGACAAAACTGAAAAAATCGGTAACCTAACAGCATGAGCAGAAAACTCGCACTGAACAAGCTAGAGCCAAAAGCCCTCAAACAACTGGCAAGGGAGCAGTTGGTATGGGTGATATTGGAGCAGCAAAAGTACATCAAGCAACAGACGACACTTCAAAAAAGTCATTCCCTAGTTCCCTATTCCCTATTTCCATTAATCCACAACTTGTGTACCTCACCTATTTAAGAAATGCTATATACCGATTTCAGCTTTTGACTTATAAGGAGAAACGGGATGTTAAGGGTCTTGGTGGGTAAGTCCTGTGGGAGATCAACCTGGTATTGAAAGTTTCCTGCATAACTTTTGCTGGTTAGCCGGATAAGTCTATATATACTGAAAAATCAGCTATCAGCTATCAGCTATCAGCTATCAGCTTATGCCCTTGGCTGACGGCTGACGGCTGACGGCTGACGGCTGACGGCTGACTGCTTACAGTCAAGCTTTTCGAGCTTAGTAGTACAAATCTATAAAATCAACTATATAAGCTGCAAGAACAATTAAGTTTATTAAGTTTAATTTTTACATCTTTGACCCACAAAGTAAATGAATACTCCTCCCTTAGATGAGGCTCTCAAGACTTACGAAATAGCCCTTGATAACTTGGAATATTCAGCATCACCGATGTCTGAAGAGCAAATTATTGCAGTTTTAAATGCTAGGGATTTTGTTCACGCTACTGGTCAGGCAAAAGTTTACCCTTCTTATCACCAACAAAAAACCCTTGTTGCCTTGGATGTGCGCCTCAAACAAAATGCTTGGCAGATCAGCAAGGTTATTGATTTTTCTAGCTGGCGAACTAGTTTGGAACCCCCAGACACAGCTTGGTGGTGGCATTTAGAAACAGAAACGGAGCTTGCCCGCTGGCAATGGTGGGATTGGTTATGGCGAGGATTGAGCATTGCTGGCTGGACGGCGAATCTTGGCTTGTTAATCGACCTTCTGCCTCGTTTTCTGATAGCAGGCACTGGATTTGCGGGAGCAGTAGCAATTGCTTTTCCCAGTCTTTTGACCTTATTACAAGCGATAAGCGAACTAACGGAAACCGGAAAAGAAGGATTTGATAAATTATTAATCCGACTGGGTATTCCCAAGCATTTTCATGGGGAAGCCCAGCTCGGGGCGACGGAGTTATTACTGCTAATCTTACTAGGTTTTCACTTTTATCTGCCCAATTTTTCTAATTTTTCTAATAGAAGAGGTTTTGAAAACTATAACAAGGGTCAACTCGCCAGTGCTGAAGCCCACTATCAGCAAGCCTTAGCCCTTAATCCTGATAATGTCAAAGCTCACTACAACTTAGCTGTAGTATACGAAGATTTACAACAGTTTGACAAAGCCAGAACTCAATACCAATTCGCCGTAAAAGGCGGTTTTGTTAAAGCTTATAACAACTTAGGTCGCTTGCATATTCTTAACAACAAACCCTCCTTAGCTATCCCCTTACTCTTCAAAGGTTTAGCCGGGGCTGGGCAAGCAAGCATCAAAGTTCGATACGACCTGATGAAAAACTTGGGTTGGGCTTTACTCAAGCAAGGGCGAGAGGAGCAAGCAGAACCAATTCTCCGGAGCGCGGTCTCTTTAGGCAGTAGTCCAGAAGGTATTGAAAAAATCAGCAATCGCGGTTCAGCCCACTGCTTATTAGCTCAGGTTTATCAAGGACAAAACCAGAAAACCAAAGCCCTTACCCAGTGGCAAAAATGTTGTCAATTGGGGTCAAGTGCTAATCCTGATGAGGATCTGTGGCTGGGCTTAGCTCATCAAAAATTAAAGGAGGAAAATCAATCATGTGGTCAAAACAATGGAAAACCTTAATTGCCTTTGCATTGGGGCTAGGTGTGGCAGTCCCTTTCGTCAAACCTGCCCTGCCTCAAATACGAAGCTTTAATCTAATTATCGCCTTGGCTCCTCCAGGTCAAGTCAAATTCCAGAAGCCCAATTGGTCAAATTTTCAACCAGCTTCTATTGGTAATGTACTCAGGGGGGAAGATAGGCTGTTGGTAGACTCAAATGCTACGGTTGAAGTGCTGTGTTCCAACTGGACAACCTGGAAACCTGAACCGGGAAAAACATCCATCGTTAATGAAGGCTGTCCTACCGCCGGAGATAGTAGAATAATTCACTCAGAGGATTATACCGCTTCTACTAGGGCAGCAAATAATCAAAAAATTCCTTACCTATTAAGTCCGAGGAACACATCCTTACTCGACAACCGACCCACCCTACGCTGGCATCAGGTTGAAGGTGCAGAAAGTTACTCTGTTAGGATTCGTGGACTTGCATCAGATCTAGACTGGAAAACCTACACTAGGGAGACAGAAATTCTTTATTCAGGGGAACAACCTCTAGCACCTGGTTATTATTGGTTAATTGTTGAAACTGACAAAGGGAAACGTTCTATAGAGGAAGGGGTATTGGGTTTTCGGATACTTGATGAAAAGAAAGCCAACACCCTATTAAAAGAAGTAGAGGAACTCCAGCAAAAACAGTTAAGTGAAAAAGCAAATACCTTAGCCCTAGCCCATTTTTACCTCAGCAAAGACTTGAAATATGATGCCATTGATATACTTGAACAAAGCATCAAAGATGGTAATACTTTGGTAGCTACCTATCAATTGCTAGGGGATGCCTACACAGAAGTGGCATTAAATCGACTGGCAAAGGAGCGTTACCTCAAAGGTTTAGAACTGGCTCAAGCAGCCTCAAATTTAAACAGTCAAGCGGAAATACAAAAGCGTTTAGTAATTATTACCCTAATTCTTGACAGTAAAGATGAAGCGTTACAGTGGTTGGAAAAAGCCCAAGTCAGTTATCGGGCGTTAGGGGATGAATCAGAAGTGCGTCAACTAGAACAGCAGAAAAGTGAAATTTTAGAGGCGGCTCTGGATGTGAATTAGGGGGTATCGGTATGGTTTCAACTAAGTTAAAAAGGCCAAAAATTTGGGCAACAGCTCTAGTTAGTCTGATCTCAGTAGGGCTAATTACACCCCTGCCCACAGTGGGACAAACTACGACTAAACAAAATAGTAGCAACCAACAACTTATCAATCAAATAGCTTACAGGTCAAAATCCTCGGGATTTATCCCTTTGGCTCTCTTGATGCAATAGCGAGTGGGGGAAACCCCACTCGCTATTGCATCAAGACAAGGCTCACCATTGGGATAATACAGCACCAATTCCGATGCTACTAACTCAAAGGTAATTCCTAAACGGGGACTCACCCAACCCAGCATCTGGGGGATTGGTTCTAACTTTTCGGCTGAACGCAACCAGCCTTTTAGTTTGGCTCTATTTGGATCATAGAGATAGTACTCTTCTACTCCATGGCTCCGGTAAAACTTGAGTTTATCCTCTTCTAATTCTTTAATGGTGTTAGTTTCTGAGGCAATTTAAAAGGTGACTTGGGGATTAAGGTTATCTTCAACCCAGGTCTTGTAAGAACGCCGATGCCCTTTGGGTCTACCGATAACTACCATCACATCCGGGGCTTGGTTGATTTTGGGTTGTCCTTGTATTGGATACCACAATAAATCCCCAGCGACAAACACATTGGGGTCATCTTTGAAGTGGACTTCTAGGCCATACTTAATGGTAGTAATTAGTTCAAATTGAAGGGTATTGTCGGCCATTGGTTTGCCGTCACTTTCGGGATATAAGATGTCATCGGTGGTGGGAGTAATTTGCTGAACCATAGGAAAAAATTTCACCAAATACTGGAAGCCTATTCTATCTTATCACACCCCATAAAAAACTACCATTTTAACAGATTTTTGTGTGAAGCAAACGTGTTATCATTTAATTGGTGCTTGATCTTAGATTCAACAACTAAGGGATGTGTGATGTTTAATTATAGCAATCTCCCCAAGATTTTTACTTCAATCTCTTGGAAACTCTCTTTGGTACCGGTATCTTCTGTTCTCTTGCTCCTTGGTGCTTGTCAAAATAGTCAAACGATCAACCAAACAGTTAACCGAGGTTTAGAAATTCGCTTTCTGGCAGGGAGTGACTTAAAAGATTTTTGCGATCGCGTAGCGTGACCTTCGGTCAATCGCGCTGCTAGCAAACTCAATAACTCCCAACCTAAACTAGAGGATGGTACTCCCTTTTATCTAACCTGCGATACTAAAGGAAGTGGGGATGTGGTGGAGGAAGTTCTTAATCTTACTAAACAATTGCAATCCGGTGCGATCGCTCCTGAAGATTCCCAATTTCCTACGTTAATTTCTGTCGATGGAGAAATTTACCAGAGTCAGCTGATATTCCAGATTAATAAAATTTTTCCAGGACAAAACTATATCCCAGATTTAACTGAATCACCTCTGCTTGCTTACAGTCCAATGGTTTTTATGACCCAAGCTGATTTAGCCGGAAGTTTAGCAGCAGTGGACGATCTCTATGTTTCCTTGGTAGAGGCGAAAAATCACCAGGATCTAGACCCCAAGGCGGCTCCTTTACCAATAACCTACGTTCACACCGCCCCAACCCGTTCTAATTCTGGCTTGCAAACCCTAGTGGCTCAATTTGCTTCGGTTTCCGGTAAGCGTCCTCAAGAACTGACCATAGCTGATGTAAAAAAATACCAAGATCGGGTTCAGAAAATCCAAAATAAAATCACCCGTTACGGAAAATCTACGGGCTCCTTAGCGAAATCGATGGTGAACAACGGTCCGTTTTGGGCTTCTGTGGGCTCTGTCTACGAATCCTTAGTGATTAGTGCCAACAGCCAAGGTAATAATACGGTTAACTATCAAGCGGTTTATCCTTCCGCTACCTTCAGTTCCAACATCCGCGCCATCTTCCCCAATGCGCCATGGGTGAGTGAAAAAGAGAAAGCAGCAGGGGAAAAAGTTATTGAATTCCTACGGCAACCAGAAACCCAAAAAATTGCGGTAGACTTGGGCTTACGTCCAGGGATTTCAGGGGTGCCCCTTGGTAGTAAGTTTTCCCCTGAATTTGGGGTACAAGCTAATCCTAAATACGATTCCTACCGTCCTCCTAAACCGGAAGTGGTAGAAGCGATGTTGCAAAGTTGGCAAAGCTACGCCAAAAAACCTTCCCAAGTTGCTTTAGTCGTAGATGTTTCCGGTTCTATGAGAGGTGAGAAACTCTCGGCTGTGCAGAATACGTTACTGAACTACGTGCAGAATATCGGTTCAAGGGAAAAGATAGCGATTATTCCTTTCAGTAATGAGATTAAGCAGCCCTTTATGGTGGAAGGCACACCCCAAGGAAAAGCTGAGGGGATAAAATTTATCGGTAGTCTGAAAGCTGGGGGAGGAACTCGATTATATGATAGTGCTCTTTTTGCTCGGAACTGGTTAAAACAAAATTTTAAAACAGACGCGATTAATGCGGTGTTGATTTTGACCGATGGTGAGGATTCTGGCTCGGAAATTACTCTCGAACGCCTATCCCAAGAATTACAAACCAGTAACTTTGAGGCGGATGAAAGTATTGCTTTTTTTACCGTTGGGTATGGTGGAAAAGGAGAGTTTAATCCTAAAGTACTGCAAACAATTGCTGAAGTAAATGGGGGCTATTATCGTCAGGGCAATCCCGAAACGATTTCTAAGTTGATCGCAGATTTACAAGTTGAGTTTTAAGTCAATTGTAGCAGTTATCAATTGAATGAGGTACAAATTACTTGGTTTTAGGGAGCAGGGAGCAGGGAGCAGGGAGCAGGCAAGAGGCAAGAGGCAAGAGGCAAGAGGCAAGAGTGAAAAAATCCTGTGTACCTAATAGTTATGAAAAACGCTATACAGTTTAAGTAAATTATCAGTCGCTGATTACCCATGAGGCAACCCATGTTAACCTTTGCAAATCCTCTTCATTATCCCCTAGCGGTCTTAGCAGGAGGTGTATTCCTAGCGATCGCAGTACGAGTTGCTCGACTTCCCAGCCCCATTGCTATACCCCTAGCAGGAGTGGTCACAGTAGCTGGTGCCACTGTTCTTAAGCAAAAGGAAAGTCAACGACCCCCGACCCTACAAAACCCTGCTTTGGAAAGGGAATTACAACAGGTACGACAACAGGCTCAACTGATTGCTCAAAAAGCAGAAAGCCTGCGCTCAGAATCGGAAAAACTTGCCCTTGCTACCACAGAAATGGAGCTACTTTCTACTATTCAATTCGCATGCGATCGCTTTTAGCGATCGCAACGGATATCAAAGCATTAAAAGGTTCAACCAAGGCACAAATTTGGACATTTATCGGCATTTTGATCACAGCAGTTGGCGGTTTTGTGGTAGCTGTTGGTCGTTTTGTTATTTCACCTTTGATCACTCAACCAGGCATAGAAGGTTATCGCGAATGACAAACTCTTTCGGTATTGGTAGTCCATGCAGACTCCGTGCCACACTGCTGGTGTAGGCACCCGATGCATTCAGGATCACGCGGTCACCAACCTCTATTCTTGCCATCTTTTCGTTAAGACAAAAATAATCTGTTTCATAACAGGTACAACCTGCGAGGTCATGGACGAACATCGGTCCTTCTCGGAAAGGGATCTGAGCAACTGCTGGACGTGGTGCCCAGAACATCAAGTTCCAAGCAGAGGTATCCAAAACCACAATGCGATGCCCAGAGGGATGATCGTCTGCTGCTTTGACCTCCGCAACCAGGTAGCCCGCCATCATAGTCAATAGCATTCCTGGCTCAATCACAAGCCGCACGGGTTGCTGGCGCTGGTTGTTGATACGAGTAATGGTTTTATTTACTAAATTCCAAACCCGTTGTGCTTCAGGTTTTTGCAGATGGAACAGGTAAGCCCAACCGCCGCCGAGATTGAGCACTTCAACTTTAGGAAAGATTTCCAAGCAAGATACTAGCAAATCAAGGGTCTGATGTAGATCTGCTTCTGAAAAAGTTTCACCTTCATGAACATGAAGATGGACGACCTCAAGCTCATGGGTTTGTATTAGGCTGTGTAGACCGGAATCTTTTGGATCAACTCCAAATCTACTCCACCTGGTTACTACATTCTTAGCCTTGGAATCTTCGTGAAAAGGAAGGCGAAGTCGAAGCCCAACTCTTTTGTCTGGGTTAGCGCTTTCACACCAGACACGCAACTGAGACAGACTGCATAAATCTGGAATCACACCCTCAGTTGCCAAACGCTTAAGGTCGGCAACTGAGAAGCCTGGTGCTGTAGAGTAGATTGGCCACAGCCCTGCTGCTATGGCAGCATCTAGCTCTTGTATGGTGGTAATGTCTGCTCCTAGCCCAAGTTTAGCCATATGACGCAACACAGATTGGCAGCGGTTTGCTTTAACAGCCAAACAAAGCTCAATATTCGGAATTTCTCTGAGGTCGTTTCGTAAAGCCGTTACAGTGTCAGTGATGGCATCTAGGTCGTACACAAGTGCCGGGGTGGGAATATCACTGGCAATCTTGAACAATTTCTCAGGAATAGTTGGAATAATTTTCATCCAATTTCTAAATTCAGCTACATCATCTCGCCACCCATCTTTTATTTCTTGATTGTTATCGTATTTTGATATCATGCTAAGTAGTCGGACAAAATTAGGTTTAACTGTCGAGATAGGGAACAGGGAAAAGGGAACAGGGAACAGAGGAAATTTTGGCAGCTTTACAAAAGTTAACACAGTTTCGTTTATTTATGTCCAGGTACTTACTGGCAAATATTAATTGTTATGAATAAGTTGTTATCGTTGCGTCGCACTCGAACTTGCTTTTATATCATTTCAGGATAATTACTCTGTCTTGATGCAGCGCGGTCATGGGGGAAACCCCATGACCGCGCTGCATCGCTTAATAAAAATCTCCCCCATCTCCCCATCCTTTTATTATGGGTATTCAACCGAACTTGATATTACATCATTTTCTGGTAAACCATATATAAATCGTCGGGAGTCGCCTCTTTCCACTTAAAACCTGCCGCCTTCATCGTATCTTCTAGAAGTTGGCCGTACACCATTAAGAACTTATGGCGATCGCTAGCAACTATTCTACCTTCTTTTTTGAAACGATAGTCTGTTTCCCAAAAGTACATTTCTTTATTCTCTAGGAAAGACAGATGCTTTTGCTGAGCGTAAACAATACCGTTGCCAATGTCTTGCTCGCCATCTGCATCAATTTCTTCTGCTTGAATATTAAGTACAAACAAGCCTCCGTCAACTAAATGGCGGGCAATATTGTCTAACATTTTAACAGTGTCCTCAAAATCGGGCAGAAAACTGTATAAGTGGTAATCGTTACCAACCCGACATACACCTGCCGGACCCCCATGGGAATATATCCCATCAAAAGATTCTTGTAGATCCATTGATAACACATTACCTTCTACTACCTTTGCCCGATTTCCCAAACGAGCTTTAGCCCGGTCTAACATAGCAGGAGTAAAATCTATTCCAGTTATCTCATAGCTGGGATCTAATTCCAGCAGTTTTTCTGCAAGCAATCCCGTTCCCACCCCTATTTCGAGAAGTTTTTTCCGACCTTTGAGGATAGAGTCCAGGGACTGAGCTTCTTTCGGATAGTCGTAATACCCACTCTTCATAGTGGAGTCATAATACTCGGCAATGTTATCGTATTTATTCATAGTGGTAGCTTTCCTAATTTTATTTGAGACTGTTGATTGAAACTGTTTATAAAGCAAATTTTAGGAAATCAATATTGTTTAAGCAAGCGCTGTTGTATATGCTCCGCGAGTTTGTATTTTGTTAAAGTATCTAAGGGTAAGTAGGCGGCACCTCGAATAGTACCCAAGCAATCTTTGCTTTGACAAATACAATCAAATCCTCTATCCATCGACCATTCGGTTGATGGATAAAAGAAAGTCAGTTCTTCGCCAATTTTAATTTTAGTTATGGCTCTCACAACGCGATCGCTCGGAGCGAAAAATACATTGGGAGCGCAGCTATGATTGAGATACTGCAAAAACTCTGGGTCGAGCATAATATGTTGGCAATCGCCAATTTGGACGGTTAAATAATTAGGGCGATCTAGGATCTTTTTTGCGCCAAATTTACAGATTACCTGTCCGGGCATAAACTCGACAGTGGTGTGTAGGGATTTGCTCCCAGTTTTACGACACTCCCGGAGCTCGGCCCATGATGCAACTTTTAGGGGTTTTTCAGGGATATAATTTTTCACCAAGTCATCCATAGATAGCAATTATCAGTAACTTTTGATCAACATTGCTTATCCTTTTAAGGCAAAAGGCAATAGGCATGCTAGCAATAGTAAAGATGGTTTTAAGCGATGCAGCGCGGTCTTGGGGGTTCCCCCCATGAGCGACTGCATCAAGACAGAGAGTCAGCCTCAAAGAATACTGTACCTCATAACTGCCAAAAATGTTATAATTACCTCAGCCAAATTAGTTGGATGCAGTATTACCGATCTAAGCTATTCTACAATGATTTGGTATTATTTAAAAATTTGGCAACACAATTCAAGGATATATGAAATGACCAATAATAAATTAGGAGTTTAACTCATGAGCGAGACCCCTATAACAATTACTTACTCCTTAGAGGAAGTCTTAAAAGACATAAACGGGAAGCTAGACAGCCTTCAAAAAGATGTCAACAAGATAAACGAAACACTAATAAAAGTAAAGACAAAGCCATACGCGATTGACCGTTCGCGAAGCGTCGGGCAAAGCCCGTGCATGTCACGCTACGCGAACGCAACAGAATTACGAATTAAGCCTCAGAGGCTGTTTACTAATTTATAGTATGTTCAGATAATCAGTTAAAAAAAATATAGCTTCCTTGTAGTAGGTAATCTCCCTCCTCATCCCCTGTTCCCTGTTCCCTGTTCCCTACTATTTATAAGTGTTCAACCTAACATGATATTAAAGCTTGATTTAAAGCTTCTCCATCGCCTTTTCTATATCTTCTCGGCTACATAAAGTGCTTAGACGTAAGAAACCTTCACCACTCGGACCAAATAAGCTACCAGGTACCCCAACAATCCCTGCTTTGAACAACAGTTGGTTAAAGACGTCCCAAGAACTCATTCCCTCCGCTCCTTTGACCCATATATAGGGATTATTACTGCCACCAAAACAAGTCAGTCCAAAAGCTTCTAAACCTTCCTTGAGGATTCTAGCATTGTCCAGGTAATAGTTAACAATTTCTTGGCATTCTTCTTGGCACTGCTCGGACAAAGCCGCAATGCCCCCTTGTTGTGCTAAATTAGAAGCACCCCAAAACCGGATAGATTGACCAATTCTAAACATTTCATTCAGCTCTCCTGCTACAGTGCTTTCAAGGGTTAGGGCAACCGGAAGCACAGACCAACCTAATCTTAATCCAGAGAATCCAGCCGTTTTGGAAAAACTACCAACTTCGATGGCACATTCAGTTGCACCTTCTATTTCATAAATACTTCTAGGAATGTTAGGGTCGGTAATAAAAGCACTATAAACAGCATCAAAAATAATCACAGACTTGTGACTTATGGCATAGTCAACAAAAACTTTGAGTTGTTCTTTAGTGGCAACTCCTCCTGTAGGATTATTAGGGAAACATAGGTAAATTATATCTACCTTGGATGTAGGAATATCTGGAACAAAATTATTCTGATCGTTGCACTCTAGGTAGATAATATTACTTCTACCTGCCAACAGATTTGCTTCTAAATATGGGGGATAAATCGGGTCTTGTAGGGCAATCACATTATCTAGACCAAAGAGATCCTGAAGGCCAAAAGTAACTGACTGCGCCCCATCACTGACAAAAATCTCCTCTGGTTTTAGGTCAATTCCACGAGGCTTGTAGTAGTTGTTGCAGATCGCCTCTCTCAGCTTAATATTTCCGTCAAATTCCCCATATCCTGTATAGGTTGAGCGATCTCCTAGCTTAGTGGCAGCATCAACTAAAGCGTCAACCACTTTTGGTGGTAAGGGCTGAGTTGTGTCACCCCAGGCCATAATGTATAGTTCTTTTTGGGGATTGGATGCTTGATGAGCTTCCATCTTCTTCATTAGCTTGTTTTTAACCATATCGGCGAAGGTATCAGAAACAAACAATTTCCTCAGATTCGGATTTGTTGTAGTCATATTTAAGTTTTTAGTTATGTTTTCAATACTTATAATTGTATGAAGCTGAAAATCTGGAACTATTGGTTAGGGAACTCAAGGCAAGTATACCAGATATCAATGTCCATATCTGGTATGCAAATGTTACTAATTTAACCGTTTATTATTAAGCTAATTGGTAACTAATTTAAAATCTTTTTATTTAAAATCTCTTTAACATTGAATTCCAGTTCTTTGAGACATTATAACCAAACATATCTTGGTAGTAAGTATCCACCAAATACTGGTCTTCATGCTCCATCAACCAATTCGTCAACTCATCCAATTTCTGGTTTCCCTTTTCAACCTCATTGTCATCTTCCCAGTTTTGACTCCAATATTCCCATAAGTATTTGTTAGTATCTTCTACAATCATATAATCTCCTGTTTGCAAGCCATGATTGTGAAAATAATCAACAACTGCAACTGGATTGACATGAGCATCTTCTATAATCAACCAAGGATGAGGAAACCCTGCTAAGGTTTCTGGGGAGAAAACTTCACTAAGTTTATTACAATCCCCTTGTAAAAATTGTACCCTGGAATCAGCTTTTGCTTTCTCATCAAGTAAGGAAATATCGATATCAACTCCATAGACCTTGCCTTTAATTCCCATTACTTCTAGAGAATCAGCGAACCAAACTGCACTTCCTCCATTGAATGCACCAATTTCAATAATTGTTTTTGGTTGCAATTCATACAAAAGCATGGGATATAGGGCAATTTCCATCACACCTTTAGATAAAATAATTCCTTTCCAGGTTTGCAAAGTGGTACTCTTTGTAAATAATTTTTCCCAAGCTGATTTAGGAAGATCGCATTTTTCTTCTCGGTCTGATATTTTAATAAAACGGTCTGCTGTTGAAAGTTCATGCTTATGTTTTGCTTCTTGGACAACACTTTGATAATCCATTTAAATTCACCTTTTAATTTTATAAGCTATCTGTTCTATAATTTTTTTTTTAACTTAGTCAATAAAGTTATCAAGATTGACCTTTAGGATCGTAAGTTAAATAAGACCGGAAACAATGGGCTGGCAGTTCAGCATTTTGATTCCATATTTTCCGGACTTGTTTTGTTCTGATTCCTCAATCAAAGACTACTAATCACGATATGAGGGATCGAGCCGATCGAGTAAACGGCGATTGGCTTTCCAGTTGCCTAAGATCTCATCGTAATAGCTGGGTTCTTCATACTGGCGTGCTGTATGTTCGCAAACTTCCGGTGGTGGAATGTTAGGCGTAGCACCAGAACGAAGCACATTGACTTGAACCTCGCAGGCTTTGTTGAGATAATACATATAGTAGAACGCTTCGGCAACGGTTCGACCCACAGTTAAAAGCCCGTGGTTTCTCATTATCAGGAATTTCTTTTGTCCGATCGATGCAAAGATGCGATCGCGTTCATCGAGGTCAAATGATATCCCCTCATAGTCATGGTAGGCAATGCGATTGTAGAACGCCATCGATATCTGGTCAAGGGGTAACAGCCCCTCTTTCATAGCAGCAACTGACATCCCATTAACACTATGGGTGTGTAGGATTACATTGGCATCAGGACGTTCTAAATGAATGGCGCTGTGTATAGTGAATCCTGCTGGACTTATGTCCGCGTCTGTAGGGTTGATTTTATTACCATTGCCATCAACTGCGACCAAATTTGATGCACATACTTCATCGAAAAATAGATAATGCGGTTTTAGGAGAAATATTGGTGGTTCCTCATTAATGCGCAGGGAAATATGACCGTAGATCATGTCTGACATCCCGTAGTAGTCAATCAAGCGGTAAGCAGCAGCCAGGTCTTCGCGCAAGTTTTGTTCATCCTGACAGTAGGACTTAGTTAAAGTTTCTCTGGTTTTAAGGGTGCTCATTTTTGTATTCATCAATTATTCGCGGCTGGATACCCCATCCTTCTCTTTTGGTGGGGAGGAAAGCCGCGCCTCTAATTATTGGTTGACAATTAAGCCCGTTGAACGTTTTAAAAGCCGGACTTTCCGGGCTGTGAACTGTCCGATTCTTTTCCAGTTGATATCGCTAACGGAAACCTGTTTTACTGTCTCGCCGCTAACCCACCCACGGTAGGTTTTCCCGGCTTTAACAGCCTCAACGTAGTCTCCTTTACGAAAACCATGACTAGTGGTGGTTCCTCCGTATTTACGTCGTCTTCCACATGCACGAAAATTCAACAGATGTAATTGACGACGACTTATAGGAGCACGTCTAATCACAAATAACAAAGCGTTAGTTATATTGCAGTTTTATGGAACACTCAATTTGCCTTTGTTGTGATAGTAATTCTTGCGACGGAAGAAATGAGTAGCAGCTAAAGCTATCCCATCTACCCCATGAGTGTTGAGTGACTGCCGACTTTTATCGGTTTTGTCCTTGACCAGTCCTAGAGCTTCTCTTTTTAGGGCAGTCTCCCAGCCTTGTTTCTGAGTCACTGGGGCTATTTTTTCTAGCTGAGATATTGACCAGTATTGGCCTACCATTACAGGGGAAAAACCTTTGTCTCCTCTAGCCTTGACTACCTCATAGACAATAGCTTTTACTGGGTATAAAAGGCTAAGCTCTTTGGCCACCCTTTGCTCTAACTGGCGATTTGCTCGAATTGAAGGAGGTACCTTTTTGTTTACTCTGTTTGAGAATCGCTTTTGTCTATGAGACCTTTGAGAGTAAGGTACCCTGCGATCTATTCGACGACTTCTGCGAGTTTTTCGCATCATTCGTCTAGTATCCATGCGTTTGCGAACCTTCTTGTATGGCAAAACTAAATGTCCCGTCCAAAGAGTGGCTTTGTTTGACTGAACAGCAATGCCAGAAAACATCTTTCCAGGGTCAATACCAACAGCAATGTCCTGGACTTGTTCTCCAGACGGTTGGTTAACTAATTGAACAGCAAAAACATTTAGATCGTTTGGGTAAACAACGGCAAGACCTTGATTAAGCCAACGACGAGCACGAGAAGCTTTTGTGGGCATCAATGGCTTGCCATCAGGTGAAATAACTGCAACTCGTAACATGGTGATAAACCTCACGAGAAAAGTATTTGGGCACTTGGCCCGTCCCCTGGACCACCGAATTTAAGATGTCCTGTCTAACAGCGACTGACAACACAGTCTTGAAGAGACTTGAACTGGGGAAGCATCCAAGCGTTCGTTCCAAAATTCGGCTCAAATGGTCTAGTCAAACACGCATAATTGGTTGTTTATGCAAGCCCCATCCCTCAACAGGGTGGGGTTATTGACAGTTCCACCTAGATTAATTAGCATTAAATGAAATCAGCCATATCTCCTCAGGAAAGTAATACACGGAGTTTCTGAGCAATGAGTTTAGGTATAGTTCCATCTCTGGATGAGACAGCAAATCCTCCAAGGTAATATTTTTTGATTCAGATAACTGCTCTGCTTCCTTATCCTTGTTAAAGCAGTTAACTGTTGCCTCATTCTTGATGTAATGCTCTAAGGCTGCATAGTCATCAGCCTTGATTGGCTCTTCATAGAATATCCTATGGACTTGATGCTGAATCCCACATTCACCCAGACTCTCGATGATATCTTCAGCCGAGGTAAATCCTTCGCCTTTTCCATCTTTAAAAATTTGCAGGTATTGCTCGTAGAAATCCACGTAGAACGATTTACGAGTAGCTAAAGCAATAAATCCCACTCCCGTATCATTGAGCAAACTAGCACACTTTTTCAACACAGGTTTCAAGTCTTGGCGTGGAATCATATAAAAGCCGTGCATCGACCACAACAGGTCGTAAGCATTACTTTCTAGCTTTGCTCCTTGAATTGTATTAACATGTTGGTTTCCTTGCTGGAAAGGAAGATTGATTTTATTACTCGCTTGAGAAATTGAACTCCCACAAGGGTCTAAGCAATCGTAGACAACATTATCAATTTCTTGATCAAGTTGGATATAGTCACTAAAAGCTTGTAACCAGCGCCCTGTGCCACAGGCAACATCCAGTAATCTGAGATCAGACGAAGATTTTCTTCGATGATATTGTGATAAGAAAGTACCCGACCAGTCGAAACGCTGGGCAAGCTGCCAATAATCAATTACTGGATCTTGGTCTTCTGGACTTCTTTGTTCAACAGTAACACTCGGAGCTGGCAATACAAAAACCCCAATCGGTTCATTTATAAACGCTTTACCACTGTCTTCAATCTCAGCCAACCGCCAAAATGCCTGGAGAATCTTGAAAAATTTGGCTTCCTGAAGCTGGCGCAAATCGCATTCCATACAAAAGGACATAATTTTGACACCATTTTCCAAGCCTTGGAGGCATTCAGTTACATCCAAGCGAGCATCGACATGGTGATACTGATGCGGATGGGATTTAGTATCCAGTAAGCCTCTAATGTCCTCTGCAGTGAACATCTCATTTTGATTCCCTTTGGCTTCGAGCATATGCTCGCCCTGGATTTGAGGGATACCTGTAGCTGTTTGGTGGACAATGACTACTTGTCCGCCTTCCTTGGTTTGAGTTAGGGCGCTCTGTATCGCTTGGTAAGGCTCGTCAAAGTAGTATAAAACGTGGGTCAACAGAACCAAATCGTACTTCTGTTGGCTTTCAAACTTACTGGGTTCAAAATACTCATCACGCACGGACACCTCTACGTTTTCGCCGAAAGATGCCTGGTCGAGTCGTTCTAGAAAGCGTCCGCGATGGATCGGGTTTGGTTCAAGTGCGACATAGTTTAACTGCTTCCACCGTGGATTAAGCCTGGGAATCAGGCTCTGTATAATTTCAAGATCAATATCACCTTCGCCACTGCCAATACTGAGTACCGAGAAGGTATCGTCTTGGTGTGAGCGTGAATAACTTCCCTCCAGTAATACTGTTACATTATTGCGGAACCACTCAATGGCAGCAACTGTCATGGTCGAAGCTGCCTTGCGTAACTCATAACTCTCGGCGTAAAACTTATCATCCAGTGGCGGAGCGACAAATTTTTGATCGTGTGGCGAGTGACGCTCACTTGCCAAGGATGTAGGGTTTTCGAGAGATTTATACTGGATTTTCATTGAAAAAAATTATGTGAGGATTAAGACCAAATCAGTCAAAATCACAGAACAACTCTAAGCTATTCTACAATCAGATTTTATTATTTCAAGATTTGGCAACAAAAGTCAAGGGTGTCTGAAATGACGTCAACTTTCAGCCGTCACCTGCCAGTTAATCATTTATCAATGATTAACTTTATTACAATAATTAACTGTATTTTATTGATATAATGCTTAATTTAATGATAAATTTAAACTTTGTTAAATTTAGTTAAATTTGGCAACCAAGAAGGGAGTCAGCAGTGAGGGGAAGGGAAGCTGAGCGCTATTCATAGTTACGAGGCTCCTCCTCGAATGCAGTGGAAGGAGCTGCAGAGGCTTCACTCAGAACAGAAAGTGGATAATAAAAACAGTCCCCTAGCAGACAACTAGGGGAGAACAGAAAAATATATCTATAATAGGAGTTTAACCCATGAGCGAGACACCCATAACAATTACTTACTCCTTAGAGGAAGTCTTAAAAGACATAAACGGGAAGCTAGACAGCCTTCAAAAAGATGTCAATAAGATAAACGAAAGACTAATAAAAGTAGAGACACAAGTAGACGCGATTGCAACGGATGTCAAAGAATTAAAAGGTTCAACCAAGGCACAAATTTGGACATTGATCGGCATTTTGGTCACAGCAGTTGGCGGTTTTCTGGTAGCTGTTGGTCGTGTTGTGATTTCAGGCAACCCCTAATTTATTCTCAAAGGATGGATTGGAGCCAGCAGAGGTTACGGATTTAGAGTAAGCGTTCGCGTTCGCGCAGCGTCGGCTCTGCCGAAAGCGGTTCTTTTGGAACATCGCGAAGCGGTTCTTTTGGAACATCGCATTTGCCAAAAAACCACTATGCTAGCAGCAGATTGATCACCCTTCCCTTGCCATGACTCCAGAATCTGACCCGTTGAGTGAACCGCGTCCAGTTGTGGAAGATACCAATGCGATCGCTAAATTTTTCCAATTTCATCAACACCAAGCCAAACTTACTACGGAGATTCTGGCGGGAGTAACCACCTTTGTCACCATGGCATACATTCTGGTGGTCAATCCCGATATTTTGTCCAATGCCATTTTCCTCCAACAACCCAAGGATTTGTTTGGGGAACTAGTGATTGCCACGGGTATTTCAGCTGCTTTGGCAACCCTAGTGATGGGACTCTATGCCAAATATCCATTTGCCCTAGCACCAGGCATGGGTCTCAATGCCTACTTTACCTTTTCAGTAGTGTTGGGTTTAGGCATCGATTGGCGGGTTGCTCTGGCTGCGGTTTTCATTGAAGGACTAATTTTCATAGTGCTGACGGTTACTGGAGTTCGCCGTAAAATTGTCACTGGGATTCCGGAATGTATTAAACAAGCCACCACCACAGGCATTGGTTTATTTATTGCTTATATTGGTCTCAATAGCTCAGGTATCATTACTCAGTCTCAGGCCACTACAACTACCTTGGGAGATTTGACTCAGCCAGCCACATTAGTAACCATTGTTGGGATTCTAATTACCTCAGCCTTGATCGCTCGACGCATTACCGGAGCACTGCTGTGGGGTATTCTTGCCACCGCATTACTGGGATGGATTATGGGGATAGCCCCTTGGCCACAAGGAATTGTTGCCTTACCCCAGTGGCCGGGAGATTTACTGGGTCAGGCATTTGTAGGTCTGTCAAAAGTGCTTCAAACCAATATCTGGGAACTACTGAGTATCCTATTTGTGCTACTGTTTGTGGATCTGTTTGATACCGTTGGTACCCTAACTGGACTCGGAGTCAAAGCCGGTTATCTCAATCAAAAAGGGGAATTTGCCCATGGGTCCCGAGCCTTTATGGCAGATGCAATCGGTACTACTGCTGGGGCAATCTTAGGCACGTCTACAGTAACCACCTATATTGAGTCCGCATCAGGACTCTTAGAAGGGGGACGCACTGGCTTGACTGCCGTTGTTACTGCCATTTTATTTGGCCTATCCATAGTTTTCATTCCCTTTCTATCTGCCATTCCCAGCTTTGCCACAGCACCAGCCTTAGTCATGGTTGGAGTGTTGATGATCCCAAGTGTTAGAAAAATCCATTGGGACGATCCAGCCGAGTCAATTCCCTCATTTCTCACCATCTTGATCATGCCTTTAAGTTATTCCATTGCTGATGGCTTAGCTGTCGGTTTAATTACCTTTCCGCTGTTAAAAGCTTTTCAAGGTAAAGCTCACGAAACGACCATTGCCATGTGGATTTTAGCAACAGTATTTATCCTCAAGTTTGCCTTCGTAGGAGCGTAAGCTATCAGCTATCAGCTATCAGCTATCAGCTATCAGCTATAGCGCGATTAGCGCTACGCCCACGCTACTTGAGGTGCTATTGGCACCTCAAGTATCATGGCACAGGCTAGAAGCTTGTGATGTAGCCCATAAGCTAAATGCTAATGCTTACGATTCCCGATTCCCGATTCCCGATTCCCTACTCCCTACTCCCTGTTCCCTTTGCATTTAGGGATTGATCAAACAAATCAGGACGGCGTTCTTTAGTTCTTTCAATTTGCTGTTGTTTACGCCAGCGGTCAATTTCCCCATGATGTCCTGATAACAGAACCTCTGGAACTTTCCATCCCCGAAACTCAGCAGGTCTTGTGTACTGAGGATAGTCCAGTAACCCCGCTTCAAAGCTTTCTAATTTAAGGGATTCGGCTTTGCCTACTGTTCCTGGTAGCAACCGGGTGACACCATTAATCATGGCTAGGGCTGGGATTTCTCCACAGGTTAAGACAAAATCCCCCAGTGATACCTCTCGGGTGACTAAGTGTAATACCCGCTCATCCACACCTTCGTAGTGTCCACAAATTATCACCAGCTGCTCATAACCTGTGGCCAATTCTTTGAACAATTGCTGTTTCATCGGTTGCCCCTGGGGCGTCATTAAGATGACATCACGGTGGGGTAAAATGGGCAAAGACTCTACAGCCGCAAAAATCGGCTCTGGTTTCATCAACATTCCCACCCCACCACCGTAGGGTTCATCATCAACTCGTCGATGCTTGTCAGTAGCAAAGTCTCGGGGGTTGATCAGATGCACTTCGGCTATTTGTTTGAGGAGTGCCTTACCAAGTAGCCCTGAACTCAGGGGAGAGGTGAAGAAATCCGGAAACAGAGTGATAATGTCAAATCGCACAAGGAGTTAAGGGGGGTTTGGGGTCTGGAGCTAAGAATCCTGTCAGAAGAGGGTAACATACATAATCAGTGATTATGCAGAAATTGTAAGGATATAATGCGTGAATATCATTAAAAAATCACGGAGTCAACTGAAAAATTGCTAGAATGTGGCATTTTAACTAAAAAGCACTACTCAAAAGTATTGAACTCACCTCATGCCCATTACTAATATAATGCAGCAGTTAGAATCTCAATTGCAAAGAATTAGGATGCCTAAGTCCACTCAACCAGGAATCTTGGTAATCGGCGGCGCTGAAGATAAAGTTCATGGACGAGAGATCCTGCAAACTTTTTTTCGGCGTGCTGGAGGAACTAATGCTCGCCTTGCCATTATCCCTTCAGCTTCCAGAGAACCAACCGTGATTGGCAGTCGCTATCAACGCATCTTTGAAGACATGGGAGCCGAGGAAATTCGGTTGCTAGATATACGCGATCGCTCTGAAGCAGAAAACAAAGACTTACTAGAGTACGTGGAAATCTGTACCGGGGTATTCATGACCGGAGGTGACCAACTACGCTTGTGCGGGCTACTAGCCGATACCCCCTTAATGGAAAAAGTACGACAGCGGGTTCATCAGAGCGAGATTACCCTAGCTGGGACAAGTGCTGGGGCTGCAGTTATGGGTCATCACATGATTGCTGGTGGTGGTAGTGGTGAGTTTCCTAATCGTGCTTTGGTGGATATAACCATGGGCTTAGGAATCATTCCAGAGGTGATTGTCGATCAACATTTCCACCATCGGAATCGTATGGCACGCCTGATCAGTGCGATTTCTGAACATCCGGATCGATTGGCAATCGGAATCGATGAAGATACCTGCGCTTTGTTTGAAAAAAATGGTTGGTTACAAGTGATGGGTAAAGGCACTGTCACCATTATTGATCCCAAGGAAATGGTTTACACCAACCAGCCTAAGATTGGTCATAACGACCCGATCAGTATCCACAATCTGCGAGTTCATGTTCTGTGTCATGGCGATCGCTACCACTTTCAGAAGCGTTCTTTATTCGCAGGAGAAAGCTAAACCTTCCGTCCTGGACAACAACCGCCATCCTAGACAACAACCGCACTAACCAGCCCACGCTTTTGAGTATAGCTTGACCTGCCCTGTGCCAAGGGATGTAGCGCCTTAATCAGGGGGTTTCCTCATGACTGTAGTTGGGGGAACTCATCTCTTGAATCTGCTGGCTGCAATGGATAATTTTGAAAAAACTGTTCACACAGAACAGTTTTTTCTCTGTCCAAGGTTAATAATTAATAGATTATCCCAAATTTAATCATCAGCCTACCCGATCGCCTGATTCCAGGATTGGAGCTAGACTTTTCAAGCGTGCCAATCGGCTCATAATGTGCCAAAGTAGTGCCAAAGTAGGCGATAAAGGCGGATTTTATTTGATGAATTGCGTCTTTAGGCTTCCTTGCACATTCAGCGAGCATCACCACCGAAGTTTCAGTTGATATGAGAATTCTGAGAATCCAGACTTTACGTGGTCCTAATTATTGGAGTATTGGACATCACAAACTGATTGTCATGCGTCTCGATTTAGAGGAATTGGCAAATACCCCCTCCAACGAGATTCCTGGCTTCTATAAAGGACTAAAGACTGTCCTACCCAGTCTGGAAGAGCATTTCTGTTCCCCTGGTGTCCGGGGGGGATTCCTGGCTCGGGTTGCCAGAGGCACCATGATGGGGCACATCATTGAACACGTTGCCCTAGAACTACAAGATCTGGCTGGCATGAGGGTTGGATTTGGTCGCACTAGGGAAACAGCGACACCAGGAGTCTACCAGGTCATATTTGAGTACATTGATGAGCAGGTGGGTCGTTATGCCGCTAGGGCAGCTGTGCGGCTGTGTCGTAGCATCATTGATAAGCAAACCTATCCCCAAAGTGAATTAGAACAAGACCTGAAAGATTTACAAGAACTGGCTAATAATTCAGCTTTAGGACCAAGCACTCAATCCCTGGTTAAGGAAGCCGAAGCCAGAGAAATTCCCTGGATGCAGCTGAGCGCGAGAGCGATGATTCAACTGGGCTACGGTGTCCACCAAAAGCGGATTCAAGCCACATTGAGTGATTATTCAGGGATTTTAGGGGTTGAGTTGGCTTGTGATAAAGAAGGTACCAAACAAATCCTGAGGGATGCTGGTGTACCGGTGCCCCGGGGTACAACGATTCGATTCCTCGATGAGTTGGAAGGGGCAATTGAGGATGTAGGTGGCTACCCGATTGTGATTAAACCCCTGAATGGGAATCATGGACGAGGCATTACCCTTGATATTAATAGCTGGGAAGAGGCGCAGACTGCCTATAAGACCGCCAAAGAAGTCTCCCGCTCTGTGATTGTGGAGCGCTATTATAAAGGTTTTGACCACCGGATTCTTGTGGTCAATGGCAAGGTAGTAGCAGTAGCAGAGCGTATCCCTGCCCATGTGGTGGGTAATGGTAGGTCTACGATTGAGGAACTGATTGACCAAACTAACCTTGATCCCCATCGGGGTGACGGACACGACAATGTTTTGACGAAAATTGTGGTAGACCCTACCAGTGAGAGTGTCTTGAAAAAGCAAGGGTACAGATTGAACAGTATACCCAGAAAGGGGGAAGTTTGTTACTTGCGGGAAACTGCCAATCTCAGCACTGGCGGTATTGCTGTAGACCACACCGATAACATCCATCCAGAAACTATCTGGCTGGCAGAGCGAGTTGCCAAAATTATTGGTCTAGATATTGCTGGCATTGATATTGTCACTTCCGATATCACTAAGCCTTTACGGGAAGCTGATGGGGTGGTGGTTGAAGTGAATGCTGCCCCTGGCTTTAGGATGCATGTTTGTCCTAGTCAAGGTCAGCCCCGGAATGTGGCAGCACCAGTCCTAGATATGCTCTTCCGAAATGGGCAACCTAACCGTATTCCCATCATCGCCATTACAGGTACCAACGGAAAAACCACGACCACCCGCTTAATTGCCCATATCTATCGCCAAACTGGAAAGGTTGTAGGCTATACCACTACCGATGGGATCTACGTTGATGAATATATGGTGGAAAAAGGTGATACCACTGGACCCCAAAGTGCTCAGGTAATTCTCAAAGACCCTACAGTTGAGGTGGCAGTGCTGGAAACTGCTCGGGGTGGGATCCTGCGTTCTGGCTTGGCCTTTGACAAATGTGATATTGGGGTGGTTTTAAATGTCTCCGCTGACCACTTGGGAATTGGAGACATCGACACCATTGAACAGATGGCCAAGGTGAAGAGTATTGTGGCGGAAGTGGTGAGTCCGAAGGGCTATGCTATCCTCAATGCTGATGACCCCCTAGTCAGAGCTATGGCGGAAAAGGTAAAGGGTCAAGTGGCTTATTTCGCTATGAACTCAGAGAATGAGTTGGTCAAAAATCACACCAGTGGTGGTGGTCTGGCTGCGGTTTATGAAAATGGTTATTTGTCCATCATCAAAGGGGATTGGACCCTGCGGATTGAGCAGGCAGTCAATGTGCCAGTGACAATTGCGGGACGGGCACCTTTTATGATTGCTAATGCTCTAGCTGCTAGTCTTGCTGCCTTTGCTCAAGGGGTCTCGATTGAGGCCATTCGAAAGGCATTGACCACATTTCGGGCTTCTGTAGACCAGACACCAGGACGAATGAATTTGTTCAATCTTGGCAGTTACCATGCTCTAGTGGATTATGCCCACAATGCAGCTAGTTACGAGGCATTGGGTAGTTTTGTGCGCAACTGGCCCGGAGAGCGCTTAGGGGTTGTGGGTGGTCCTGGGGATCGCCGGGATGAAGACTTTATTGAACTAGGACGACTCTCAGCAAAAATCTTTGACAGGATTATTATCAAAGAAGATGATGACTTACGAGGACGTCCCAGTGGTGATGCAGCTGAATTAATTCGTAAGGGCATACGAGAGGAAAATAGCGAGTCCAACTATGAGATTATCCTCAACGAAACAGAGGCAATTGATAGGGGTTTGGATAAAGTGGCTGATGGTGGTTTAGTGGTGATTCTGCCAGAAAGTGTCAGTCGTGCAATCAAACTCATTGAGGCTCGTAATCCTTTGCCGGATAATGGCCTTAAGGCAACCGGTGCTGACAGCGAAGATGAGTTGAAGCCATCGGTGGTCAATTAAGTTGCGGTTGGTATTGGTTAAAGGTTGAAGGTTAAAGGTTGAAGGTTAAAGGTTAAAGGTTGAAGGTTTCCCATCAACGTTGATTGCGTTCGCGAAGCGAACGCTAACCTCAAACCTGACAGACCTTGATGTGGGTGGTATGACTTCTTTAACAGCAACTCGCTACTAATGATTAATTTGTGATCTATAGCATTTTTACTTGAGATGTAAACATAGTATAGCGTTTCTCAATTGGGTCAGGTACTTCGTCCTAGGTTTCACAGAGTAGTGAGTAGGGAGTAACCCATGGAAAAATTGAATGTACCTCATAAGTATGAGAAACAGAGAAATAACTAGCGAGAGTTAGCCACCTAATTTATTGGGTGGGCGTGGAGCGTACCGGGATTTATCCCGGCTCTCGTGTTATTTGCCTCTCTGGTTTTCTATATACCTTTTTACTGTCTCT
>NZ_JAAHIG010000089.1:0-27579 GCF_010692305.1 Moorena sp. SIO4G3
TTTTCCCCCGGAACGGATTGGTTTCTCAGATGTTATTCCAGATCAAGATAGCAAGCTCAGGCGCAGTATTCTTGGGATGTATAGGGATGAAACTAGGAAAGAATATGTATTCTCCCTGGCTTTACTGCTGGCGAAAGCTTATTTGGGTGCTGAGAGGGAAAAGATTGAACTTGAAAATGGCATTCACGATCCCCATACTATGCGCTTTGGTGAGACTGAGCTACCTCGCTTTTTGAGCAATTCCGGTGGATATGTGGGCACTGATCACTTTGGAGTTCAAGTGCTGCTCAATTTTCGCAGTGGTCGCAAACCGTTTAGACGCTTATCTGTGAGGGATATCGAAACAGGGCAATTTAATTCAAATTGGATTCGCGATCGCATTGTCATTGTTGGAGTCACTACTCCCAGCATCAAAGACACTGTCAATACCACTGCCATCAAGGCTTTGAACCCTCCTGGAGAAATCTATGGGGTGGAATTTCATGCCCATGCTACTAGTCAAATTCTCAGTGCCGTTCTGGATGAGCGATCGCTTTTAAGAACTTGGTCAGATCCCTGGGAATATCTATGGATTTTAGGTTGGGGTTTTCTGGCCATTGGTCTTGGTCGGCTCACTCAATCCCCATTTAAAAATCTGTTTGGTGTTGGGGTTGCCAGCTTTGGACTAGTTGGAGTTGGTTATTTGTTCCTAGTTTGGGGCTGGTGGATTCCAGTAGCACCAGCGTTGTTAATTTTAGTCATCAATAGTTTACTATTTCCTGCTTTCTATCACTATGACCAGGCTTTGAGGTCTCAGATCAATGTGCGCCAAGGGACTATCGATGAAACATTTAATCTCATTCATAATGGTCCAATGCAAACACTAGCCTACACTATTACGCGCATTAAAAAACACGATTTGCCACAAGACGAATTGCTGTTGAAACTTAAAACTATCAAGGATGACATATGGGATATTTCAGACTACCTCAAACAAGAAACTCTGACTAAAGAAGAAACTATCCGTCTAGGAAGTAACCTAAAACTGTCATTGAAGCTTCCAATCCATAAGCTGTTATATGAAGTCTGTAGAGATACGCTGGAACGGAATCTTCCTAGTTTTAAGACCCTCAAGGTTAAAGTTATTAAATTTGAGCCGATACCGGAACAATATTTAACTATTGAACAAAAGCGAGAACTCTGCCAGTTTCTGGAAGAAGCTTTGTGCAATGTCGGGAAACATGCTAAAGGAGTAACTCGTATTACTGCCATTGGCAAGCTACATGATGAATGGTACACTCTGAGTGTTAAAGATAATGGCTCTGGCATCTGTTCATCCTCTGAAAACCAAGGAACAAAGCAAGCTAAAGCTCTGGCGAAACAACTAGGAGGAACATTTAAACGAGAGCCCCTTTCTCCCCAAGGAACTCTGTGCGAGTTAACCTGGCCTCTAACAGGTCGTAACTGGAGTTTTGCCAAAGTTAGCTATGGCTTGAAAACTCTTTTTTTGAAAGGTTTGAAATATCTAAAAAAACTATAAAATAGACTTCTTGCATAAGTCGGGAATAGGGAATAGGGAATAGGGAATCGGGAACAGCGGATCTGGGAATAAGCCCCTAAATAAATCTAAAGTAAATTTTCGTAGGGTGCGTTAGGGGTGGGATTGCCCTGATTTTCCGCCTCTTTGCCAGCGTTGAAATAGCCCACCCCGTAACGCACCACCGGCTCAAACTAAATAAATCTAAAGTCTCTCCAAATTTTCCTGACCAGAGGAACTTTTATCATGTCTTGATGCAATAGCGAGTGGTTTTGGGTCTGCATCAAGACATTGAGCTATCTCTGGATTACCAATTCCCAATTCTAACTTCTCAATTCTAACTTCTACTTGGTGGTGCGTTACGGGGCGGGCTATCCCAACACTGGCGCTCGAATTTAAAAATGAGGGTCCCTAACGCACCCTACATTCTAAATTATAACTTCCCAATTCTAAATTCTAAATTCTAAATTCTAACTTCTAACACCTAACACCTAACACCTAACACCTAACATCTAACACCTAACACCTAACACCTAACACCTAACACCTAACTTCTAACTTCCCGATAAGTCTCAAAAATAAAAAAAAATAGCCGTAGAAATACTATCCACGGCTATTTCAACTCCACAATAAGTTCCTTGAAATCGCTATGTCACTGAGTTCCTAAACCGAACCTGATGTGATTCGATCTGATTGACCTTTGCTAGGGGGGGAAACCCCCCAGAAATTTAGCGATGCAGCGCGGTCTTGGGGGTTTCCCCCATGAGCGACTGCATCAAGACAAGGTGTTATGGCAACAACCAATACTTGGTTATTGTCGTCATCACTTCCCCGGGAACGTCGGTCGGCTCCAGAGGAGTCCATTCCGCAATCTCCGCATAGCCTAGTGAATAAAGCATTTGCATACTATAGATTACTGCTTCACGAGACCCTTTCAAGGTGTGCTTAGCAGGTTGTTTCTTGAAGTTTTGGCGAAATTTTCGTGACATGGATAAAAAAGTGAAATCATTGTGGTAATTTAATGATTATTGTAATGATTATTATTTACTTTGTCAAGGGTTTTTAGAATTTTTTTTGGGGGGGTTTTAGGATTAATAAAAAATCAGCGATCTTCTTAAAAATACGCTACACAAACGATAATTTTAAACTAGTACAACGTTGTTAATAACTATGAGTTACACAGCGAGTATTTTGGTGGTGCGTTACGGGGCGGACTATCTCAACCCTGGCGCTTGATATGAAAAATCAGAGGCGTTGCTGAATTTAGGAATGAATAGGAGTAGAGTGGGCATCCTGCCCGCAAGGAAATATATTGAAACTGGCAAGATGCCAGTTCTACACAAGATGCCAGTTCTACACAAGATGCCAGTTCCACGCAAGATGCCCATTCCAGAAAACTCTTAAAATCATTCCATTATTAAGCAACGCCAAATCAGAGGCTTTTGGTGGTGCGTTACGGGGCAGACTATCTCAACCCTGGCTACGAAGTTAAAAATAAGGGCAAGTCCGCCCCTAACGCACCCTACTACTGTTCCCTGTTCCCTGTTCCCTGTTCCCTAAAATCCCGAAATTGTGTATGTCATAGCTATAAGAATTGCTATATAAACGCGCTTAGCTTTGTAGTTTTCAGCAATTAAGATTACCAAACTAAGTTATCAATTTGTCTGATATTATCCATAAAGTTGGTAGCAAGCATCCATGTTCTGGCTACCCTATTCGTAGTATGGTTTCAATTAAATAAGCGTCTACTCAATCAATATTATGATGGCTGAAATTGTGGGGCTTTTTAACAAACCCATTAACGTTAGAGTAGTAACTGGTTGTGTCTTGAGTTTAGCGCTGGTGGCAACTCCGGCAGTTGTAGCTAGAGCTGGTTTTGTGCCTCCTCCTGATGAAAAAACTGCCGGTCCAGAGACCAAAACGAATTCGGGAACGACTAGGGGGTGTGATGGAGGAGATATACCGTTAACGGTTCTTGCTTCTCAAAATTATGTTGGGCGAACGACTTCTACCCATCCAACATTTGCTTGGTTTGTGCCTGAGTCCAAATCCTTAGAGCTGACATTCACGATCTACAGTCGTGGCTCAGATGGTAACTTCACAAAAGTCCGTAGCATCTCATTGCAAAGTTCACCAGGGATTATGACCCTATCCCCCTTTCCAGAAGGTGAACCAGGGCTCTTAGTGGGCAAAGACTATGTCTGGCAAGTTGTAATCCTTTGTGATCCTAGTTACCCATCAAGTGCTTTAGTAGACAGAGCACAAATAGAGGTTGTGGAGATGCCGCCAGATTTACAAGACAAACTTGACAATGCAGTCGATAGCGCCGAAAAAGCAGATCTGTATGCTGAGGCTGGTTTGTGGTACAACGCACTAGATGAAGCCCTCAAACTGGCTGAAGAGTCGAAACTTGGAGTTGTGGCATCTGCTCTGTTGGAAGACCTGGCCAAGTGGGAAAAACCAAAACCATCACAAGACTTGACCGAAGAGGAGCGGGAATCGATTGAAAAACGGATGGGGTACTTGATAGAGATTGCTAACGTTGCCCGATAATCCAGTGAACCCCGCTCTACAGCCAATTACCAATGATGATGAATGGTGCCCAATGGGCGGGGTGGATATTGATACGAATCATGTCTTTTTGAGCTTCTTTTAGAGCTTCTGCTTTGCTCATGCCTGATTGGAGGTTATGGTAAAACTGAGTAACTAACTCTGAAGTAGAGTTATCTGGAATATACCAAAGGGAAGCTAGGGCGCTTCTGACACCAGCTTGTACGATAATGCCAGCTAGACCTAGAGTTGTACGGTCGTCTCCTGTAGCAGTTTGACAAGCGGTAAGCACAAGCAACTCTACTGGTTTAGATCCACGACTTAAGCGGCGGATGTCTTTCTCTAGCTCAGTGATTGTGAGCTTTTGATTATTACCTGTGACTAAAAAAGTGTCCTCTGGAATTGTGCCGAACTTACCGTGAGTGGCAATGTGAAGAATTGGGTAAACTTTTTGTTGGAGTTCTTGCTGCAAGCTCTTGCGGGTAAATTGCTCATCCAAGAGGGTTTTGCTTCCTGGAAATTGAGCTTTGACGTTTTCGATTTCCTTACGGACGTTTTCCAGTTTACTGAAACTTTCACCATCAATGACCGCTGGTTGAGTTAATCCCAAAGCGAGTGCTCCTAGTTCTTGACGGTTCAAGGCTTGGGGATTGGTTAGGGTAAGACTGGGAGTTGTGGCAATGGCATATTTTTCTACCAAAAATTCCTTGCCATCATGGAGTGCAGCCATGGGAATGCTACGCAAGATGCCGTCCTGAATAAACACGAGTGTTTTTATCTGCGCTGACTCTAAATCAGAGGCAAATGGAGCAATCAGCCAGTTATACAGGTTCTTTGCTGGTGTTAAGAAAGCTTTAGTGAGGTCATGATGTTGCTGTATTCTTGTCCGGAAGTCGTTGACTTCTTTGATTAGCCTTTGACTATCGACCTGTGACAACTTAAACTTTTTTAACCTCTTATCGCCGTTTGGTAGACTGACCATAATAGCAGCTTTCTCTTCCAGAATCATAAAGCTAAACACGGCTGTGTCTTTTGTGACAAGCTCATCAATTTGTTTCTGGTTGAAGAGTGTTAAAAGACAATCATTACCGAAGTAATTTTGTAGCTCTGCTAGTTTCAGGGAATCAACGGTTTTTAGGGCAGAATTCAGATCTGTCTGGTACTGCTCAGAGTCAGAGGATAATGAATCGGCACGCTTGAGTGTTAGCTGAGCAAACTGGCGGTACAGAGGCTCAATGGTATCCCGAAAGTCGAATTGTAAGTTTCGCTGAGCAATCAGAATGTCGGTTCGGATACCCTGTTCACCTTTACCCTGTTCACCTTTACCCTGTTCACCTTCAAAACCTTCTAAGGTAGCGATCGCTTCTTTATAAGCATTAACGGCCTCATCTTCCTTGCCTTGGTCTTGGAAAATTTGACCCAGCTGCCACTGCCACAAATACAAGCTATCTTTTGCGGATAGATTTTGGTCAGCCATCCACCATGCCTTTTGAGTGAAGTCTAGGGCGTTTTGATAGTCTTGGCGGCAGTAATAGAGATGACCCAATTCACCCCATGCAAAAGACTCAGAACGGTAGTCCTTAAGGCGTTGAGCAATTAAGATGGCTTGATTGAGGAGTGTTTCAGTCTCTGCTTCTAGCTGACGTTTGCCACAGGAATTGTGTTGGTAAGTGTCATTAACCACAGTCATCGATTGCTCCAGTTTAGCTAAATCGATGGCTGCGTAGACTTTGTCCTGAGAATCCGGTAGTTCCTTGAACAATTCCTGAGCCTCTTGAACCCATTGGTTACGCTCCTCTGCTGCCTCGATTGATATTGATTCTTGTGGGCGGTAGGACAGTCGAATCAAATTGCGCAATGCTCGCATTTGAGCAGGTTGGTGATTTTGAGTGCGGGCTAGTTCGAGACTTTGCTGAAAATATTCCCCAGCTTGATTGTAATTATTGTTGGCATTTTTTCTAAATTGATTTTCTGTTTCTTCCGCTCCTCGCTTTTCGGCAGAGCTAGCCCAGCGCTCCCAACGCTGAGCTTTGCTAAAGTAAGCATTACCTAGGTCGTTAAGAAATGAACTGCGATAGGGACTATCGGCGAGAATCTTGGCTGTGTAATTTCTGCCCAAATTATCTATCTTACAGTCTTTTGTGCGTTGGGGGCTGATATCAAATTCAACGTTTTTATCAATGCCTAAACCAGTCTGTAAACATTGAATTCCTTGGTCATAATCCCCTCTGAGAATATAGGCATTCCCCATACTTCCCAAAGCAGCAGCCTCTCCCTTCCAATCGTGATGAGCGCGAGCAACTTTCAAGGCACTGTCTTTGACACAACTGGGTTTGTTTTTAGAATTTTCATCAGTATTAGGGGCTCCACATAGCAGCGCCAGAGCTTTTCTCGGTTGTCCAAAACTATTGTAGGCTTGAGCCAGTTCTGTTTTCATTCGCCCCATTTGTTGCCAGTTCCTTAGCTGTTGATAGTCAAGGATGGCTTGCTCCCAATTACTGATTGCCTCCTGGATGTGACCAATCTTTTGATAGGCTCTGGCCAGATTTTCCCGGACAATTGCGCTATTGGTATAGTTGTTGCTCTGTTGGTAGAGCGTCAAGGCATTTTGCCAAGGCTCTATGGCAGCTTGATAATCTCCGGCTTGGTAGTACTCAACCCCTTGTTCCACCAGTTGACTGGGATTATCAGCCTGGGTGGTTGCCATATTTCCCGGTTCAGCTGGTTGAGCGATTGAGGGAAGATGACCTAGCCCTATACAAACGGTAAGGCTAAACAAGAATAGTATTCCTAAAAAGCGATCGCTCCTGGATTTAGGTTTACTGGACATTAATAGGATTCTCCAGTGCTAAGTATCTGGACACAAATCTTATATCAAGTTTGGTTGAATACCCTTAATTTAGTAGAGGGTGGGAGGTGTGGGGAGATGGGGAGATAGGGAGATAGGGAGATTGTTATTAAGGGTAATTATCCTGACATGATATTACAGTAATTTGTCCTACAGCTGCATCAGCTGTATTTGAGATGTAAACCTGTATGGTCTTTTTTGATTGGACAATAAAACTGAGGATCTCTTGCCCCTCTTGCCTTTTGCCTTTTGCCTTTTGCCTTTTCATGCAATACCTGTGTTCAAAACCCAGATACAGACGCTATACCTGCTGACAATAATAATTGCCGAATTGCGCAATTCCCCTTGCTTATATTGGCAATCAAGTTTGTAGGAATAGTTAACCTGATAGGTTAACCGAATACTTTATAATTCCTTCTGAGGTAGCAAAAAAGTAAAGTAAGCATTCAGCTATCAGCATTCAGCTATCAGCATTCAGCTATCAGTTATCAGCTATCAGCTATCAGCTATCAGCTATCAGCTATCAGCTATCAGCGACCACTGACTACTGACTACTGACCGCTGACCACTGAATGCTTACAGCAAGGAGAATAATTCCATGGTTAATCAATCTTCGGGTCGTTGCTGTGGCTTATTGAAGGTAGCCAGTTGCTTAACGCTTGGTGTGTTTTTTCCCTTTGATAAACATCAAGCCTTGGCTGAAGTGACACCAGATACGACTTTAGGGGCTGAAAGTTCTCGGGTTACGCCTGATGCTCAGGTTAGGGGAGGGCTAGCAGATTTGATAGAAGGTGGAGCAGAACGAGGGGCAAATCTGTTCCACAGTTTTACTGATTTTAATGTTGAGGAGTTACAACGGGTTTATTTTGCTAATCCAGCAGGGATTGATAATATTATCTCACGGGTGACTGGCACTAATCCCTCAAGTATTTTGGGCACCTTGGGAGTCGATGGTGCTGCTAATCTATTTTTACTGAATCCCCATGGGATTATCTTTGGAGCGAATGCGCAACTGGATATTCAGGGTTCGTTTGTGGCGAGTACAGCGAATTCGATCACCTTTGGGGATGGGTCATCCTTTAGTGCCAATCCCGACAATTCGTCGTTGTTAACGGTGAGTGTGCCTTTGGGATTGCAATATGGGACGAATCAAGCTGGTGCGATCGCTAATGCTGGGAATTTAGCAGTTGGTTCCGGACAAACGCTCAGCTTATCCGGTGGTACGGTAACTAGCACTGGCTCCCTGACAGCAGCTGGTGGCCGGGTTGAGGTTCTAGGAAATCAGGTTAGCTTGTTGGAGAATGCCCGAATTGATGTCTCCTCTGACACCGGTGGCGGTACAGTATTGATTGGGGGAGACTTTCAGGGTAATGGCACCGTTCCCAATGCAGTACATACCTTTGTTGGCTCCGATGTAACGATTAATGCCGATGCCTTGACCAATGGGGATGGGGGCAAGGTGATTGTTTGGGCGGATCAGACAGCAACCGTTCACGGAACCCTTACAGCAAGGGGAGGAACTGTTTCCGGTGATGGGGGATTTATTGAAACCTCTGGCAAACAGTTTCTTAATCTCACCAGTACTCCCGATGCTAGTGCTCCTAATGGCAGTGGTGGCACTTGGTTAATCGATCCCACTGATATCACACTCGCCAATGGTGGTGGTGCTATTGGTACGAATACAGTTGATGTTGCTAATATTAATGCTGCCCTGAATACGGGAACCAACGTCACCATTTCAACAAGTATCGGTGGCACTGATCAAGGTAACATTACTCAGGAAAATGATGCACCAATTCGCAAGACAGCAGGAGGAGACGCAACTCTTACCTTGCAGGCAGAAAACGATATTTTTCTGAACGCTGATATTACTTCCAATAACGGTCAGTTGAATATAGAGCTGTTAGCTGATAGTGACAATAGCGGAGCAGGCGCTATCATTATTACTACTTTAGATGGCACGATTGATATTGATACTAATGGCGGTGATTTCAGTAGTTTGGGCAGGGGAACGACGAATTCCAACGGGTGGGGACACCATTTTAACAATGCTAACATCAACGCTGGAGGTGGCAATCTTAAATTAGAGGGGACGGGAATACCTGATGGCACTGGCAATGGAATCGGCATTTTTCTGGAGAACAGCGAATTAAAAACCACCGGGCTAGGGACGATTACTCTCATTGGCAATGGTGGAATCGGAGGGCATAGCATTGGCGTTGATGTTACAGAAAACACGATCATTAGTTCAGAAAATGGAGATATTAGGCTAACAGGTATTGCCAAAGGTTTTAATAATGGATGGGGTATTCAAATTCGTGACAATGGTCTAGTACGTTCCACTGGGACGGGGAATATTTTTCTGAGTGGTACTACTACCGGTGCTGGCAGTAAGAACTATGGCATCCTAATTCGGGAACAGGAAATCGGTGTTCCTAGTGTGGTAGAAGCGACTGGAACAGGGAACATAACCCTAGTAGGTATTAATAATGGTATTGGGACAGACGGTAATCACGGGATAAGTATTTGGTCCGGTTCTAGGGTTTCTGCAACAACTGGAAATCTTAGCTTGACAGGTACTGGAAACGGCACTGGAAGCGAGAATCGCGGGATAAATATTGAGTCCGGTTCTAGGGTTTTTGCAACAACTGGAAATCTTAGCTTGACAGGTACTGGAAACGGCACTGGAAACGATAATACAGGTATTTTTATTAACTCTGGCAGTGTGCTAGAAACAACCAATGGCACCATTGACCTAGAGGGTTTCAGCGGGAGTGGAGCAAATTTTAATCACGGAATACTACTTCAAGATGCAAACTCTAGAATTAGTTCAATTAATGGAGATATAACTCTGACTGGTGTTAGTAATACTGCTCAAATATCTGGAACAACCAATCACGGCATTTTTATTGGATTAGATGGTTTAGTGCAATCCAGCGGGAATATTACCTTGACAGGTACGAGTAATGCAAATGATTTCAACGGTGATGGTATTTCGATTCAAACTCGCAGCATTGTGGAAGCAACTAAAACTGGGAATATTACCTTGACGGGTACTGGCGGTGGCAGGGACGATAATCAAGGAATAGCTGTTGGAAGCGACGCTAAAGTAAGCTCAGTAGATGGAAATATTAGGTTGTTAGGCAACAGTAACGGAACTGGGAAGAATAATTCTGGTATTTTCATATTTCAGAACGGCTTGCTGGAAACAACTGGGGTAGGAAGTATTACTCTTCAGGGAACTGGTAGCGGAACTGGGATCAACAACAACGGTATTCTTCTGAGCGATTCCAATCTGGGTGCAAATCCTACAAGTGGTGGTGTGATCCAATCAACGGGTACTGGAGCTATCACTTTGGAGGGTACAAGTGCTGCTGGAACTTCTTGGAATCACGGCATACGAATTAATGGTAATGGTTCCAGAGTGAGTGGGGAAGATGGAAATATCACCCTCAGAGGTACAGCAGCTCCAAGTAATAGAGATGTTAACCACGGCATTTTTATTTTTAATCAAGGCTTGGTACAATCGACTGGAGCAGGCTCTATCGAAATAACAGGTACTGCTAACGCGGGCAGTAATGTTGGGTTTGGCAACGAGGGCATTTCGATTGTAGCTGGCGGTGGGGTAGAATCCACCGGAACAGGAATGATTACCATGACGGGAAATGGGGGGAATGGTGGAACCGGATCCGACGGGGATCAAGGAATCGTTGTTTTAGATCCCAACACTAGAGTGACATCCGTAGATGGCGATATCCTCTTGAGAGGAATTAGCAGAGGAACCGGAACTGAACATTACGGTATTTGGTTGGGTCGGGGTGGCGATGGCGTAGTGCGAACTACTGGAACTGGAAACATTACTCTAGAGGGCATTATTAGCGGCATTGGCAATAACAGTGAGGGGATTTTCTTTGGTAATGGAGGTGCAATTGAAGCTATTGGGACTGGAAACATCACCCTCACCGCTGATGAAATTACTATCCCTAGTAATCTGGCTGAAATTACAGGCACGAACCTCCTTCAGCTACAGCCCCTTGACCCTACTTTGGGCATCACTATCGGTGGCACTACTACTGATGCCCGCTTAAATTTAGACAGCAGCGAACTCAACACATTACAAAAGGGGTTTGCCCAGATTCTGATTGGGCGAGACAACAGCAGCGGTGCGATCGCTGTTTTGCCTGCTGCCTTCAACAGTCCTACTACCATTCAAACTCCAGTTACAGGCGGGACAATTACAACAACTGGAGCCATTAACACCAACAATAACCCCCTGACCTTCATTGCCGGTAGCGACGTTACCTTTAACAATGACATCAATACAGGTAGTGGTAATCTTAGTGTTTTAGGGAGTACCATTACCCAAACTAGCGGCAGTCTGTTTGTGAATGGGGATGCCTTCTTCACTAGCACTCTAGCCAATGCAGGTAATGTCAGTGTTACCAACACTAAACCTACCACTGTTGGTTACTCCATTATTGGGGGCAACTTCACTCTCAACTCTGCTCTACCAATTACTCAAGTTCCCGGCGAACCCTTGCAAGTCGCTGGAGATATCTCAGTAAATGGGGGAGGTAGCCAACCCCTAATTAAAACTATCGATGACTCTATCGGTGACTTTCCTCAAGAGACTCTCCTACCCAATGGGGATTTGATTATTACTCAACTGGGAACAGTTAACCTAGAGGCCAACACCGTCCCAGGTAACCTGACAGTAAATAGCGTACCAGCAGCCGTTGTCAGTTTTAACCAGGTTCTGGATAACCCTGCCATAACTCTTAATCAAGACAATTCCTTTGGCGGTACCCTCCGGTTTAACACCACCACCGATGCCATCTTGTTGGAAGGTACCCCCGGCATTATTCAAACTGGACCTCAAACTGTCAGTGGTACCGCTACTTTCAACGCCAACACTGGCAATATTAGTCTCAACGAACCAGCTAATCAGTTTGGTAATCTAGCCTTCACGGGTAATGATGTTTCTATCCGTGAGAGTGACGGGACAAATCTGATCACTTCCTCTGCCACTGGTAACTTCAACTTATTCTCTGGAGGCATGATTACTCAAGATATAGGAGCATCATTAACTGTTGTAGGAGATACCAGCCTCACCACTACCCTCCCCAACGCTGGCAATGTCACAATTACTAACAGTAATGCCACCATCATCGGTAACTCCCTGATTGGTGGGGATTTTACGATTAACTCTACTGGACCAATTTTCCAAGCCCCTGGAGAAATCTTACAAGTAGCAGGGAACACTATTCCAAACGCTCCTAGTGACAATTTAGAGCCTACTAGCAACAATAATATTTTGCCTCGAATAACCTTGCCCAATGGGGATGTGATTATCACTGACGTGGGACTGATCACTCTAAGTGCCGAAACTATCTCTGGCAATCTAACGGTGAACAGCTTAGATAGAAGACTGACTTTCAACAACAATGAAGCCTTTAACGAAAGTACAGCGATTGAATTAGCTCAATCTGGAAACTCCTTTGGCGGCGTATTCAGAATAAATACTGAGGCACCCCTAAGTCGCCTCGATACAGGTACTCCCGAAATTATCCAAAATGCTTCTCTAAATGTTAGCGGTACTGCTAGCTTCAATGCTAAGAATGGCAATATTACTCTCAACAACTCAGACAATCAGTTTGGGAATCTTAAATTTGAAGGGAGTAACATCTCAATCAACGAAAGTGACTCTACCAACTTACTCAACTCAACTTATGCTGGTAATGTAACAATTACTTCTGGTGGTGCGATCGCACAAATCGGTAGCCTTAGTATTATAGGCTCTTCCAATCAAGAAAAAAGCTTGATAATCAAGGCCATCGGAGACATTAATACTAAGAAGATTGATAATTCCAGTGGCTCGATTACCCTCAACAGCACCAATGGTAGTATCGATACTACGGGAGGTCTTCTCAGCACATTTTCCTCTGGCAGTGGCGGAGCGATAACCCTGTCTGCTGACGGTGACCTTAACCTTGGTTCTCTTGATTCTAGTGGTAGCACTGTAGCAGGGGGTGATATTACGTTAAATAGCAACAGTGCAATCATAGCAAAAAATCAGCTTCTTACTACCGAAACTTATGGTTCCGTTAAGGCTGGTGACATTAATATCAAGGCTCAATCTGTTTCCTTTACTGGGACGAAAGTATCGACTCGGACTCGTGGGGATGGCTTGGGAGGAAATCTCAACATTAATGCTTCTGATTCCATCAATATAATCAATGGTAGTCGATTGCTTATCCAGACATATGGGACTGGCGATGCTGGCAACGCAACCATTAATACTAAGCAATTGGTTGTAAAAAATGACCAACCTGAATTGAATAGCTCTACTGGAATAGGGACAGAAACATTCAGCAGTGGCAATGGAGGGAAGTTAACTATCAATGCTTCCGAGTCTGTTAAACTAATTGGCAATCAATCAACAGTATTTAATCCTAATCCTCTAGACATAAACTCACTTCGCCAGGTAGCTGAAACTGCTACAGGTTTGACAACAGCAACTTTTGGGAGTGGTAATGCTGGTAATTTAAGCCTTAGTACTAGTAGTTTAGTCATTCAGAATGGAGCTGGAATTACCTCAGCACCTCTTTTAACTGAAAGAAATAATGGACAAGTTACCTTGTCTGGCGGCAAAGGCGGAGTGTTACGTATAACTGCTGATTCTATCGACATTCAAGGTCAGGCAGGCATAGCGACTGCTACTCTCGGAAATGGTGATGCAGGAGAGTTAATTTTAAATTCTGGCAGAATAACTCTTGAGGAGGGAGCTACAATTTCGGCAGATACAATTATTGGTCCTGTTGCTACTTTTATTAATACTTCCGCAAATGCCGGGGATATAACTATTGAAACCAACCAACTCAGCGTCCGCAGTGGTTCACGCATTGGCGCAGCAACCGCAAATCGAGGTAAAGGAGGAACTATAACCATCAATGCCTCAGAATTTATAGAAGTAACTGGTCTTTCTAACGATGGCGAAGTTCCCAGTACTATATCTACAGAAGTACTGAAAGGTTCAAGAGGGTCTGCCGGAGACTTGGAAATTACTACTTCCAATTTAACTGTCACAGATAAAGGCCAGATATCTGCCCAAAGTCAAGGAGAAGGCGACGCTGGCAACATCGATATCAATGTCTCAGACATGTTAACAGCTACTGACGGCAATATCATTACTGCTACTACTCAATCTGCCGGAGGTGCTATCGATATCATAGCCAAAAATATTAGGCTACGCGGTGACAGTGACATTACCACCAGTGTCTTCAGCGGTGCTGATAACGGGGGCAATATTACCATCACCACTGACTCACTCATTGCCTTTGCTGACAGTGACATCCTAGCCTTTGCCCGTGATGGCCGAGGAGGTAATATTACCTTCACAACCCCCATCTTCTTCGGCTTTGCCTTCCGTCCAGCACCACCAGGTACTGACCCAGCCACTTTAGATAATAATAACCGAGTCGATATCAATGCTAGTGCTGCTATCCCTGGGGATATTCAGGGTTTACCCAACCTCGATTATATCGAAAACAGCCTGACAGAGTTACCGGACAATCTGATTGACACCGACAATCTGCTAGCCAATAGCTGCATTGTCCGAACCAGTGAACAAGAGGGAAAATTCATCATTACCGGTGGTGGTAACTTACCCACCCGCCCTGGGGATGCTTCAGTTTCACGTTATCCCACTGGAGAGGTACGCACGGTACCGAGTCAGAGTGCCTCTCGTCCTTGGCAAAAGGGTGACCCAATTGTTGAAGCAACGGGGGTGTATCAACTGCCCAATGGACGCCTAGTGATGGGGCGGGAATGTTCTTGAGGCTGGGGGTGAGCAATTTTGAACAGAAGCTTTGAGTGCGTAGGGTGCGTTAGGGACGGGCGAGCCCTGATTTTCTCAGTAGCCAGTATTGGGATAGTCCGTCCCGTAACGCACCACCCAACAGGGTAAACGCTTCAATCAGCAGTATGTAGTTTTCAGCAATCCCACTGACCAAATCCTACCATGAGTCTTGTTTATCCAGGCCATCACATTGGTAGATACTGTTAATGAATTATATCAGCCTTAACTTTATTCTTGAAATTAAGCAACAAGCTAAGGGAGTTGCTGAACAAATTATCTCTAACGAATTTGTTTTTTTTAACAACTAACGACCAATATCTAAGCCTTAAGTTTGGCTAGATATTGGGGTTATCTAGAATTAATTCAATACCTAGAATGTGAAGGATAAGACAGATGATTTTCATGATAGATAAGTCAAAACCGATCATGACTATTGCCGCTATTAGTACAGTGTTGGTAACTAGTCTAATTAGTTCGGCTTCAGCACAGAATTACCCAGAAAATTGGCGCGATAGTAATAATGACGGTATTTTTGACCAGTCCTACGATCCGTCTTTGTCCCCAGAAAATTGGCGCGATAGTAATAATGACGGTATTTTTGACCAGTCCTACGATCCGTCTTTGTCCCCAGAAAATTGGCGCGATAGTAATAATGACGGTATTTTTGACCAGTCCTACGATCCGTCTTTGTCCCCAGAAAATTGGCGCGATAGTAATAATGACGGTATTTTTGATCAGTCCTACGATCCGTCTTTGTCCCCAAAAAATTGGCGCGATAGTAATAATGACGGTATTTTTGACCAGTCCTACGATCCGTCTTTGTTTTAAGACACTCCTAATCAAAACTCTAACCGAGAGGGTGCATCTCATTTTTACTGTTTGACCCGGTGAGTGGAACAGGCATCTTGCCTGTTACAGTTTTCGGACGGGCTGTCCCAACACTTGGAAAGAGGTGGAAAATCAGAGCCAGGCTTTTGGTGGTGCGTTACGGGGCGGACTATCCCAACCCTGGCGCTTGAGCGAAAAATAAGGGCAAGTCCGCCCCTAACACACCCTACGCACTCATTGAAAACCACTATATCTTCATCAGCAACAGACTGATTATTTCAACTTAAGGAGAAACAAATGCGGTTTGGATTATTTTCTTCTCTGATCATAGCCACCACTATCATTACTTCTGTTATACCTGCCTATGCTGAACCCTACAGGTCTTGGATTAACCATGATGCTTTAGCTAATGATCCACGCACCTATTGCAACGATATTGTAGCTGCTAATCGGCAAAATGATATTGTTTCTACTCAGAGTAATAGCAGTCTATCCCATCAGTTTAATCAGGAATACTCTCAAGAATATAACAGCTTATATAACCGCGCTGCTGGAGGTGGAGGTGGTGTCAGTATTTTTGGAATTCGAGGTAATGCTCAGGGTAAAAAAGAAACAAATCGTCGCAATAGTCAAGCTACAAATCAAGTCCAAAGTGGTCGGAATCATCAGCAATATGGACAGGGTTATCATCACGATCGCTCAAGTGTTACCAACGTAGTAGCTGGATTAAACTGTGAAGCATTCGTTAAAGGTGCTGCTCATATAGAATCAACACAACTCAATGCTGATGTTCAACATCATGCGATTGATACTAAAGAGAGTATGAATCGTCTAGAACTAGAACGTCAACTACAGAATAATTTTTTCTACATGTTGATGAATCAATAGTCTAGAAATGCCCCTAGCTTAAACCGAAAACTTATAACTATGTTAGGGGCAAGGTAAGCTATCAGCTATCAGCTATCAGCGTCACAGGCTAGAAGCCTGTGCCACAAATATAAGCCTGTGCCACAAATAGAAGCCTGTGCCACAAAGCTGATAGGTTTTTCCCAAAACTTTCAATTGTGATTAATCTCGAACTATTAAATTCTCCCGTTCGAGTAGCGTGGCCATAGGCCAAAGATGTTTATTTTAAGCTGACGGCTGTTCGCGTAGCGTGCGCGTAGCGCATATGCTTACGAAAAGATTACCAAGTATTTTATTTTTTTTGGAAAGTGTCATGAACTACAAATTAATCTTAGGTACAGCTCTAGTTATTTCGATTTTAGGTAATTATACAAATGCCTTAGCCGAGGAAGATCATAAAATCGAGGGTAGTTATCAGAATCAATCAACTCCTGATAAAATCGAGAGTAGTGATCAGAATCAAGCTACTCCGGAGCCTGCTGTTGTTATTCCCAAAAACTCGGCTGTTGTGGTGGCTTTTCCTAATCATGTTGATTTTCTAATTAAGGAAAACCAAAGTTTATTACTGAATCTAGTGTTAGCCCAGCCAATCAAAGATAATTCTGGCAAAATCGCTATTCCAGCTAATTCCATAGTGCCCGCTAAGTTAGTCCCCTCAGCTAGCGGAGCTAAGATATTAGTTGAATCAATTGTTGTAGAAGGTAAATTGTTACCATTGCGAGCGGAGAGTCCAGTAATTCCCGGAAGTGAAATAACAGTCACTAATAGTGATCAGCAAGCCAAGAAACGTACTCGGACTTCTGGAATACAAGGGATGGCAATCGGTTGTTTAGTAGACAGCGTATTTAATATCTTTGGTCAAGATTGCAGTAGTGATTCTCAACGTATTGGTGGTACAGCTGGTGTTTTATTATCAACATTCGTTCCTCAAGACAACTCCGAAGTTGTGAGAGTTGTCCAAATTACTCAGGGAAGTGTTTTTGTTTTATCTATGGAACAAGAGTAGCTTGACAGCAGTTTTCATTTGAGTAAACCACAAAATCGGGAGTCGGGAGTAGGGAATATGGAGGATTACCAACTAGTACTTTTGTTTATGGATTTGCGATCGCTTTTTCTGTGGCGTTGCATAAATGCGGGATGATTTTAATAGTTTTGTGGCATGGGCATCTGGCTGTAGAACAGGCATCTTGCCTGTTTCATTTCCGAGCAGGCATCTTGCCTGTTCCATTTCCGAGCAGGCATCTTGGTGGAACAGGCATCTTGCCTGTTTCATTCCCGAGCAGGCATCTTGCCTGTTTCATTCCCAGGCAGGCAGGATGCCCACCCCACTCCTATTCATCCGAAGATTCAGCAATGCGAACAAAGCTGAAACTATGTATCATACACTGAGATCGATTATTCTAATTTCAGGCTCTAGCATTATTCCCATCGTGAGCCTAACTATGGGAGCAGTGGCTCAGTCTACTCCACCCCCAGGAGTTAACCTTCCCACCGAAACCCCTGAAAGAATTCAGGAAACCATTCCCACCCCATCCGATTTACCTCCTCCTGTTCCTGAAGAATCTCCAGCATCACCACCGGATCCAAGTCTGGAAATTCCTTCCTCTCCCCAACTCCCTGAAGTTCCAACTCCATCCACTGTGCCATTCTTTGTCAGAGAAGTAGAGGTGTTGGGCAATACGGTTTTGCAAGAAGAAATTGCAGATAAAACAAACCAATATGAGAACCGTGTAGTAAGGTTTGAGGAGTTGCTTCAACTGCGTTCTGCCATTACTGAGCTCTACATTAAAAATGGTTACATCACCTCTGGCGCATTTTTGCCGGTCCAAGACTTTAGCAAAGGTGTTGTGAAAATCCAGGTGGTTGAGGGTGACTTAGAACGGATTGAACTGGAGGGATTAAACCGTCTGCGGGAAGGATATGTGCGCAGTCGCCTTGAAGTGGCCACTGACACACCATTAAATCGAAGCCGCTTAGAAGAAGCCCTGAAACTGTTGCAACTTGACCCTTTGCTCAATCAAGTGGATGCCGAATTAACTGCAGGAAGCGGCTCTGGTAGCAATATTTTGCAAGTCAAACTCAAAGAAGCCTCTGCCTTTCACGCTGGTATTTCTACCGCCAACAACCAATCTCCTAGCATTGGTTCACTACAAACCAGGCTGTTTGTTGCCCATGATAATCTTTTGGGTTTTGGCGATCGCTTCACCACTCAATACAGCTTTACCGAAGGGCTAGACCTCTACGATATCAACTATTCTATCCCCGTCAATCCCTACAATGGCACCCTTACTGTACGCTACAACAACAGCGACAGCGGCATTATCGAAGATCAATTCGACGAGCTTGATATCGAAAGCGAAACTCGCACCTTTTCTGTCAGTTTTCGCCAACCGATATTCCGCTCCTCAGAACGTGAATTTGCTCTGAGTTTAGCCCTAGACTTGCGTCGCAGTCAAACCTTCTTACTCGGGGAACCTTTTTCTTTCTCAGTTGGTCCAGAAGACGGCGAATCCAAAGTAACGGTATTGCGATTTTCTCAAGATTGGATAGACCGTAGTAGCCCTAGTCGCATATTAGCTGCTCGCTCTCAGTTTAGTTTTGGGTTGGGTGCCTTTGATGCAACTATCAACAATACTGGGACTGACGGGCGATTCTTTAGCTGGTTGGGACAATTCCAATTGGTACAACAGTTGTCACCGAGAGCGACGCTGATCACACAAATTAATGCTCAGTTAACCCCAGATTCTTTGCTATCCCTAGAACGCTTCAGTATCGGTGGCGTGGATACAGTCAAAGGCTATCGACAAAACCAACTGGTTGCTGATAACGGTATCCTGGGTTCGGTACAAGTCCGCATCCCTCTCACCTCAGACCCTAGCAAACTACAACTAGCCCCTTTTTTTGAAATCGGTACAGCTTGGAATAATCTAGATCCTGACCCTGACCCCGCCACCATTGCTAGCTTGGGACTAGGTTTGCGATCGCAAATTATCTCTGGTTTAGATTTGCGCCTAGACTATGGTATCCCCTTGATTGAGGTCAACAACCGGGGAAATTCCCTACAAGAGAATGGTTTCCACGTTTCAGTGGGCTATCAGCTGTAGGTTCGCAGCTGAGTTTTCACCAAAAGTCTATGCGATCGCATTTAACTGAAATTCCTCCATACTAATGTGCTAAACAACCCATAAAACCCTTTTTAAATTCGGGTTACAGCAATTGCTTCAGGAAAACTGTACCCATGTGTATTAGGGATTTGTTTTTGCGTTCGCCTAGCGTGGCCGTAGGCCAATCGCATTCCTATAACCATCTATATGTAATCGTCTCAAGACCGCCATCAGATCAGCATCAGAGCAATTGTACCCATTAATGGAAGTCAAAACGTGAATCTCCGTCGATAGGCTTTGCTAACTAGGGGGATGAGCTGAGATTAGTTAGTGTTAGGCTCTTAGTGTCGATAACCACACTTACCGGGATTACCCTGATGGAAGCCTGGGAGCTTCATTGTTAATGGGAGTAGGGAGCTGAGGCCGTAGGCCACGCGGGGCGCGTTCGGAGTAGGGAGTAGGCAGTGACTGTGTGACTGGTGACAGCTAAAGGGCAATATTTCGCATATATTGCCCTTTAGTTGATGTAATGTTACAGTGTTGATAAACACTTGCTGTCAAGGAGCGTGCTATGCCGTCTGTGAACAATCAGCCCCCCAAACGCATCAACGCTACATTGCCGGAACCGCTAGCGCAATTTGTCGCCGAGATGACAGGAGAAAACGGGCTATACGAAACCCCCAGTGAATTTGTTCGGGATCTCATTCGCAAACATATGGAAAAAACTGCTGCGGCTGAACGATACGCCATAAACAGCTTATTGCGGCAGTCTCTCCATGAGAACAGTTATACCCTTCTGACAGAGGATGATGCCGACACCATTCGCCATAGCCTCAGTTAAATAGCACTATGACATTCTCCATGCAAAAAAGTGCCCTGTTTATGCGACAGTGGCGGGACTATGCACAGAATTACAAAAACCGTGCTGGAGTAGATGTGGCCGAACGATTCATCGCCGCCGTAGAGCAAGCCTTGGATTTCATCAAAAACAATCCCTATGCTTGCGCTCTCTACGATGCCGGTGAAGGATACGAGGATCTGCAAGTCTATCAATTCAGAAAATGGCGCTTGCAAGGTTTTCCCCATGCGGTGCTGTTCCGCTTAGAAGATAACGCAACCATCCTGGTGGAAGTCCTGTATGCCCATAAAATGCATATACCATCGCGTCTTATGAGTGATATGGAAGGGATTTAGCTTCCTCCGCTCTTATGCCCCACAACGAACATGCGCAGCATGAGTGTTTAAAGTTACCGTAAGGATAGTGGAGCCTTGTCTTGATGCAGTCGCTCATGGGGGAAACCCCCAAGACCGCGCAAATCACGCTAATCAATAAGTTTTAACCCTTTTACCCATAGCCTGCCAACCATAAAGGCTCCACTAACAATCAGGATTCATCTCCAGAGATGAATCGCGGACAGGAACTCTGATAAACAGCCTGAAAAACGTTATACTAAAAATAGTAGGGAAGACAAATTAAGAGCTAACCGCCACCTACGTGCTTAAAAATAGAACTTATTGTATTGTTCCGGCGCGGAGGGGCATCCCGTGTCGTTAATAAAGCTTACCGAGTATCCGAACTGTTGGGTGGAGTTGGTAAGAAGCCCACACTGTAATCTACTGGCTTTGCCAGACGCTACGCGAACGATGAGCGTGTGGGAGTATGTCACTTAGGTAAGGTGATGTTTTCTTAAACATCAATGGGGAGAGGGGAAACACGGGGAGGCGGAAAAGCAACAAAAGTTGTTATTGTACAAATGTTGTTATTCTGCTAAGATGTTGTTGTTGTTGCACAACATAGGGATTTCCCATGCCTAGGCTTTCGATTGAGATCACCCCAGAACAGCATCAGAAGCTCAAAGCGATGTTCCTTTAGAACCGCTTCGCGAACGCAGCCCTGAGCGGGAAAACGATTAAGGAATATGTCCTTGAACGCTCTCTGCCTGATGTGCCCATCAACCCAGAACTAAGCTCCGAAGAAGCCCTGGCTCAACTGTCTGCCTTTCTCAAGCCGAGAATAGAAGCGGCTGAACGGGGTGAATTCTCCCCTAGCACTTTTGCAGATATTAAGCAGAAAGCACGTAATAACATCCAGTCCTGAATGAAGATGCCCTCATTCATGCTCACAGATGGAGCAGAGCAGCATTTAGAAGCTTTAGAGCTTGAAAGGCTGGAAAAAGAACAGGCATCACAACGAGCAGAACAGGCAGAAGCTTCCTTGCAAGCATTGTTGGAGCAGTTAAAAGCAAAGGGCATAGATCCAGAACAGTTCGAGCTATGAACCCCACAATTTCGATGTCAAAAACAAGCAAGAAGGGAGCTCCCAGCCCCACTGCCTCCAAAGCCAGAAACCCCCATTCCCCCTGTTTTAAGTTGATATTGCCCTTAACTAATCAAGACCGTAGAATTTCGCTCAAAGACGAACTCGCCATAGTCTGCAATGTCATCGAGTCCCATTACGTTAAGGCCAACCTCAACTATGAGCCACAGGGTTAGTTTGAGCAGTAATTTCTTCCACCGCACATTCATTTGTTTAGGCCAAATGGAGAGTTAGGTATGACTGAAATCTTGAACACTTAGAGTTATCGGCTGATCAGCGCCCCCCTGCCCCCAATTATGGGAGTTAATGATGTTAAATTTTTCCAGAATTGGGGTATAATAGGGGCTAAGGTAGGATATGAATGGACTGGTGCCAGATCTAAGTCTAAGTATTAAGTATTACTCAGGTTGAAGAGTTGAGTTTTCACATGACCCAGATAGCTAGAATCATTGATAGTTTCCGGGGATAATCTTCCTCTTGCAATAGCACTTTCTACGAGGTCTTTTGCGGTAACTTTCTTGCTTTTTATAGCGCTGATTAAAGCAGCATTACTGGGAATACCTTGGTCAGCAAAGTAGCCTTGATAAGCGAGATAGACGAGGTTAAAAGGTTGAACTTCGACAATATTATTACCGCTGGCGGTGGAGTTTGCAGCGATTTCCGATGCTAAGACGGGAGTGGTAGCGGTGGCAATCAACAACATGCCTAAGCTGCTAAGTACGAGACCTTTCATCTTTGTTCCTCCTAGAGTTGATTAGTTCAATTGCTTAACTGGTTATCTTGTCTTGATGCAGTCGCTCATGGCGCATGGGTCTGTGTGCGGAACCTGCGTCCGCACCTTGTAAGCCCCGTGGAAACCCCCGCATGAAGGCGCTGCATCGCTTAATTACTAGAATGCAGGTGTTAACTGAGGAGGAAGTGACCGTTAACTGAGAAGTTGATTAGGTGTTGCTAAGGAAACTGAATTATGGCCGTTATGAAAAAGGTGGGTACTTTTGTCCGGTGTTTTAGGGAACAGTGAACAGGGAACAGCGGATCTGGGAGTAGGGAGTAGGGAGCTTCGGAGCAGTGCTGCATCAAGACAGGGTTTGGGGGATTCAAACAATGAGCGCGATGTTCCTTTGGAACCGTTTCGCGATGCTCAGCAGGGTAATTATCCCGACATGAGATTAGCGTATCTGTCACAATTGATAAAATTAAGATAGATTAACTCAGGATAATTGATATGACTGAAACCATAGAACGAGTCAGTTGGAGAATCGATGATTTAGAACTATTGCCTCACTCTGAAGGGACAATATACGAAATAATTGAAGGAGAATTATTTGTGACTCGAACGCCTCACCGACGACATCAACAAATTTGTGGCAGAATTTTTAGTTATTTGAATAATTGGTCAGAATCAACAGGTAATGGTGAAACTATTATTACTCCCGGAATCATCTTCTCAGATGCCGATAATGTGATTCCTGATGTAGTGTGGGTAAGCCAAGAAAGATTAGCTCAAATAGAAGATGAAGCTGGACATCTTACCGCAGCACCAGAATTAGTGGTGGAAGTAATTTCTTTTGGTAAAGAAAATGAAAAACGCGACCGCGAAGTTAAAGTCAAATTATATTCAATTCAAGGGGTAAAAGAATATTGGATTGTCGATCGTTTTCGTAAGCAAGTAGAGGTATATCGCCGAGACAAGGTAAAATTAACTCTAGTGGCTACCTTATTTGAGAATGATGAGTTAAATTCTCCTTTATTACCAAATTTTGTTGTACTAATCAATCGCTTTTTTCCGGTTAAGTAAAACCGGAAGGATAACTGAATAATATCACCAAAATTATAGGTTGTCATACTCGGCATATTCAGGATTATCCCAAATTTACGATCGAGGCCGATAAATACCTTTGATTGAGGCAGCAATTTGAGTAGACCTGCTGGTAGGATTGAGTATCTGCTTTGGCTGGGAATGGAGAGCCACCAACAACCTCCTGATTTACCAGCAATTCAACAAATTAAAGAAGAAGCGTTCGCTTTTAGCGGAAGCGAAGCTTCATCGCAAAGCTCAAAGCAATGTCCAAACGTGCTTTACTTTTAATACTACATTCCCCTTAAAACAACCAGTTTATAATGAATCCTTACACAATCTTAAATCAGACCCAGTGTCAGCGGGTAAGTGATGGAGTCATCCTGCCACTTCTGAGCGGTTGTGAGTCAGCCACCCGCCAGCTGGTACTTGTCTGGCCCCAACTTGGAGATTTCGACAGTCTCGAATACGCTTGGTGGCTGCAACGGGAAGCAAAAAGTTTACAGGGGGAGGGTATAGTAATACGAGCTGTTGGTATTGGTAATCGCGATTCTGGTAAACGATTCTGCAACTATACGGGGTTTCCTGGGGATTGGCTGTTTGTCTCTCCCAATGCACAGCTGCACCACCAGCTTAATCTTTATCCAGGACTATCGCTCAAGCTACCAGGGCTCTCAATAACCCTAAATGCCTACTTGAATCTGCTGCTGATGTGTGCGGGTATTGGTAGTCCTGGCACTCTAGCTGAAGTATTTCGAGGGTATTGGGGCGATAGTCAGGCTCCGCAGTTGCTCGATGATGAGGAGGTTGTGCGAGGAGTACCACTTCCCCCTATCAAGGGCTCATTCTTCCGGCTGGCTGGTGGCAAAGGTTTTCAAAGACCCTTTGAATTGGCAACCCTGCGGCTGCGGAATATGACAGAGGTTTTAAGCCACTGGAATACTTATGTACCCAATGGGGCTTATCTGACCCAGCGAGGGGGAACTTTCTTATTCGATTCACAGGGGAAATTACTCTACGAATACCAGGATTGCGGGCTCCTTGGCTTTGCTCAGAATATGAGTCGTCCACTGTCGTTTTTATTAGATTAGCTCTAGCAAAGGGATAGTAACAATCTCTTGATAGAGCTAGTGTAATCGAACGCACAATAAAAGAGCGTATGCACTCAAACCAACCGACAACAGAGATCACCCTTCCAACCCACTCGCACTATTTTATTCGCATTTAATTTTCTTGTGTCAGGCTTTTGATAATCTTTTTAGCCAATCGCTCATTAATTTCTCGATGCCTTGGAATTGGTTCCGTTTGTCCGTTATTTGGGTTATGGTAACTATCGTGTTTCCCACCATGTCGAATTCATTTAGCAACCGGAGTGTTCTAAGTAGGCAATTAAATCGCGTCAAATCATGCAAGCTCAAGTTCTGCGACTCTCTTAATTCCGGGAATTTCTTCACTAGTAAATGTTCTATAGAGTACAGCTAAGTTCTCTTTTAATTCTTCACGATCAACCCCTTGTGTCCAATGATCTGGAAATTCATTCAAATAGCCCAAAAACATCCCATCCGCTTCTTTCCAATATGTATATGTAATTTTCATGGATTTTACCCTATTTTCGCGCTTCGATACTATCAGCGGTGCGACCCCGGTCGGGTTTCCCGACAAGCGTGAATGCGCACCAAGAGAAATTATTTTCTTTTCTTTGTCAGACGCGCAAACGGTTTTACTCACCGACAATAAGTAACGTCTTAATTTTAACCAATCCCCATCAGTTTAAGCAATCCCCACCCGATCGCCATCGATGATGCGATCGCTGAAAGCGGGGCTTCGCCCATCGCACTTCAGCAAATCATCAAGATAGAATGTAGGGTGGGGAACGCGACAGCATAACCCACCGCAGATTCCGGTTGGGGTGGTGCGTTCCCAAATACCGATCAATCTCCCAGTCGCAATGGTTTCAGGGAACGCACCCTACAGGCGATCGCACTAGGAATGGCTCTTACTATCACAACTGGACTTTTCCTTGTCACCAGTGCGTCCGCTCCTTCAATAACTTACAAATTTAGAAGATGATTAATTGTTACACCCGGAAATATTTTCTCATATTAACACGAAGGTGGTGCGTTACATTTCACCGCGAAGCACCCTACAAGAGCTAAAAGTAAAAGCTGTACGATCGCACTACATCACCACCTCAATTCAATCGTAGGTTGGGTATAGGAACGGAAACCCAACAAAATCAGACCGCCACACCAATTAAATGAATGGTTCTATTTTGTAGCGAGCAGATACCAGGCTCTTGGGTCGAAGACCTTGTGTTGAGGGGAATTCGGTTGGGTAACATTCAACAACCCAACCTACAAGAGCGACGATCGCTACGAGCCAATTGGCATCAGCCTAGTTCAACACCCACGGGTTTGCTGTGATGCGTGCCGGATGTGTAGAATGCGAACGGTCGCTCCTTCTTGCTCTTCCAATATGGTAAAAAGAATTCGATATGAATTACGTCCGCGACCGTAGAGTAATTGTCGTATTTCTTGACTGAAATACTTATTCTCTATTGCATTAGGACAACGTTTTGGAAATTGCGATAGAGATTCGATTGCTTTTAGCAATAAGCGCATACCAAAGGCTAGCCTGGGTAGGAGATGTGACTTGGGATAAACGTAGGAAGGCGCTGTCGGCTTCCGCCTCTGCCACACTGGCAATTTCAAGAGAGTATTTCATGAATCGACTGGCAGGTTATACTGGCGACGTTGCTCTATAGCAAACTCAGCGAAAGACCGAAATCGACCTGCATCGAAATCATTCAGTCCTTTTTGAATGCCCTTTATAGCCTCCTGTGAATCTTCCACCTCCGACTCTAAGACACTAGCCAGCAATTCGGAGGCAACCAAGCTAACATCTTGACCTCGCTGAGCAGCATATTCACGCAGTAGTGCTTCTAATTCTGAGCTAAGGGATAACTACCTTTGTCATCGACCTACTTTCCTCCCAACCTTTGCTTCTTAGCTGCATTCTAGCAAAGTGTGGGGGTGCGTTACTAAGCCATTTCCTCAACCCACCTGACAAGTCGCGATCGCACGCTAGTGGTCAATGTATGTTATCGGCAACAATCGGATAAGCGATCGCACTCACCACCTCAATTCAATCGTAGCTTGGGGTGAGGTGAGGAAACCCAACAACATCAGACCGCCACACCAATTAAATGAATGGTTCTATTTTGTAGCGAGCAGATACCAGGCTCTTGGGTCGAAGACGTTGTGTTGAGGGGAATTCTGTTGGGTTTCATTCTTCTTGCTGGTATTACACCAGTGGGCCGAGCAACAGTAATAGCGCTGCGCTTGAACTTTTGAGTTTCTGGTTCAAGCAAGAGCAATTTGGATTGAAGTAGGCTGGCATCCACCTAATGAGTAGGTAACAGAATTGAGCATTGATGGAAATATTGATCGCGTACGACCGATATTTGCAAACAAAAATGCCTACTCATTATAGCCTATAATGGTGGGCACTTGTGTTTGTAAATCTAGGATTTTATCAAAGATTATCGCACAAGTCCCCACCCTACAATCTACTAGCCAGCTACCAATTCAAGCCTATAATGGTGGGCACTTGTGTTTGTAAATCTAGGATTTTATCAAAGATTATCGCACAAGTGCCCACCCTACAAGCTTATGTAATGACCCGATTTATCCACGACCAATTTGCCAAAGATTATTTAGAAGAATTATTATCACAATTTGGGGAATGTCAGGCTCCCCTAGAAATCCGCAGCGAAATCCGACAAGTCGATGTATTTTTTGCCCCAGCCAATCAAGCACCAACTTCCCCAGAAGCCTTAGGCTTATTAGGGAAAT